>NZ_JAKEUW010000002.1:0-278134 GCF_022398115.1 Vibrio sp. Isolate22
ACCAAGTGTACGTGGTCAACTTGAACGTTTAATTCAACGACTTCACATCCAAGTTGATTACAGTAAACGTTTATACATCGATAAACTTCTTTACCTACATTGTTTTTCAAAATCCTAAATCGATACTTTGGTGTCCACACTATGTGATATTGACATCTCCAAAATACGTGGGAAGCTTGATTATATCTGCTCATGTTATTTGTCCTCTTTGACTTCGCTAAAAATCAAGGGAGCATTTAACATGGGTAGAACTACAGGCAAAGCCAAACTGAATGATAACCACCTACTGAAGTAGGTGGTTTAGGGCTGAAAACAAAAATGCCCCAAATTTCTTTGAGGCATTTTCATCGTAGAACTAGCTAAGGGTCTCCCCTATTGGCTTATTCCCAATCTAGGATTACTTTACCAGACATACCAGATCGCATCATGTCGAAGCCTGATAGGTATCTCCCCTCATGTTTAGGTTTCCCGCTTTGAGCAAATCAGAAAGGACACTTTCAGTTCTTAATTTCATTGCTTTACTGGTACTTGAGAAGCCTAATATCTCTGTAATCGATTTAACCAAATCATCACCTGATATAGAGAAAGTATCTTTCACAGTATCAACAGCGGCTTTTGCAATTTCACCGTCATAAATCAGGTCATACTTGCGCTCATTCGATGGCAGTTCAACTCGGTTACGAATGGTGATTTCGCTTTGGCTCGCAATAATAAACTCGCCATCGAGTTCAACTTTACCTGGTCTATTTAGTAAGCCAATTGCATCAAGAATAGCTCGGTTGATGCGAGCACCGCTTCGAGAGCTGCCCACTGCTGATAACAAACGAATGCTAAGCTGTTTCACATGTATTGGTGACTCAAGCTCAACAACTTTTTGGATATCTGCCGCCAAGGTTGCTGTACTTACATCCGGTATCGTATCACCTAGCCCGAGGGATAACTGATCCGTTGGGTAGACCTGATAGATTGCAGCAGACGATTGATGTTCAACCTCTACCCTTTCTATCGCAGCTTTGGCTTTTGGCTTTGATTGCAAAACCGCTTTTGCTACTGACTCTGAATCATGGGCTTCGTAGTAGGCAATGGCTGATTTAATCGCATCATCGAGCCTTGCGGTTTCTTTATGGCGATTGCGGAACCAGTCAGTACTCCAGATACGATGGAAACGCCAACCAAGTCCTTCAAGCACACTCTGACGAATACGATCTCGATCACGAGCACTCTTTGAGCTGTGGTAGGTTGCACCATCACACTCCACTGCCAGCATATAACGACCTGGTTTATTAGGGTCTCTGACAGCTATATCAATGTAAAAACCTGCGCAGCCAACTTGTGGTTGAACTTGGTAACCTAGTGAGCGAATTGAAGAGATGACTTCCTCCTCAAATGGCGAATCAGGGCCTTTGCCAGTCTCTTCTCGCTTAACCAAATCACCAGTTTCAGCGTAATGTAGGAAGTTCTTCAATGCTCGAACACCGAATGGAGATGCGTCAGTGGTTGGCATCTCGTCACCTTTGAAGTTACTGAACACTTCCATACACATACGAGCACGAGAGATAAGAACGTTAAGTCTTCGTTCACCGCCATCACTGTTAAGTGGACCAAAGCTCATTGGTAAGCGCCCTTCACCCGTCTTACCATAACCGATACTGATATAGATGGTATCACGCTCATCACCCTGCACGTTCTCTAGGTTTTTAACGAAGAAATCTTCACCCTCTTCGTGCTCCCCAAAGAAATGCTCAAGGTCTGGATTCGCCTTTCTTAAGCGTTCAACCTCAAGAAGAATGGCATCACGTTGAGCGGTACTGAATGCGACTACACCGAGTGTCTGGTTTGGCGTGGTTTTAGCGTGTTTAATCACTGCTTCTGCAACCTCTGCGGCTTCACCCATATTGCTTCTTGAACCCCCTCGGTCATAGGTGGTATTCGGCAAGTAATTGAAGCTCAAACCTTTGGCGTGCGGGTTAATGCCTGATGATGGGAAGATCATCAGCTTGTTGTCATAAAACTCTTGGTTAGAGACGGCAATCAATGACTCATGACGGCTACGGTAGTGCCACTTGAGCATTTTCTCTGGCGTGCCTGACGCTAAGAACATGCCCAAGATGCTTTCCATATCTGCTGTTAAGCTCTCTTCTGCCTCTTCATCATCTAAGACTAACTGTTTACCAAAGAAGCTGGTCGGTGGCATCTGTTTCGTGTCACCAACAACAATGACCTGCTTGCCACGCATAATGGCTCCAAGTGCATCGGCAACTTTAACCTGTGACGCTTCATCGAAGATAACCAAATCGAAGTCAACCACACCTGGCTCAAGATAGGTTGCAATCGACATTGGACTCATCATAAAGACAGGTTTGATCTGCTGTATCACTCGACCCGATTTATTTAGCAAACGTCTAATCGGCATTTGACGGCGCTTCTTATTAAACTCACGTCTTAGCGTTTCTACCTCGCCTCTTGCTGATGGGTTCGGTAGATTATCGTAAAGCTGTTTTACCAAGGACTCTTGTGCAAAGTGGAACAATTGACCGTCAATGGCGCTGAACTGTTCAATCTGTTTTTCATGTTCAACACGGTCAAAGTAGCGGATTTCATCTCGTGAATCGTACTGGTGATCCACAAGTGAGCTGTAGAATGTGTATTTAAAACAGTTTCGAATAAGCGTAGATTCTTTCGACCAAGTAAATGCCTGTTCTCTCCAAGTAGAAAGTCCGATTGCATCAAGATCTGAGCCTAAACGATTGAAGCGTGTTAATGGGTAGAACTTCTGGATGTCACTGTCAATCGTTTCAACTTCATCACATTGCAGAGCATCACATCGCTCTACAAAAGAGCTAAGATCCAGTTGTAGCAGTGATGCGAGTTCATTGATCACGTTAGTGCGTTTTTCGATAAGTGCATTTACCTTATCAAGCTCTGCGGTAGTAAAGTCAATTTCCTTTGATGGGTCTAGGTATTGCGCTGCGCTATGATCTAGCGTTCCAGACTTAATACCTGAATGGCATTGCTGCACCCATTGAAGCGGTTTCAGCATCGCTTTCCAATCGGTATTCTCATTTTTAAAGTGACTGCCGATGGTATCAATTGCCAATTGTGCAGAATCGATAAAGCGTTTTTGAGTAGCACGATATTCTAGTACCGTATCGATCTTTTCGATCCAGTCACTTGCACCACCAGCAAGCCCATTTTTACACATGCCTGCATAGGTGCTTTTGGCTTTGCGGTAATCACCAGATAGGAATCGCCACCACTTTTGGCCTGTTGTCAGCAACGAGCCACGAATTGGCATCCAATCATAATCTAATGCAGTATCGACAAAGTGCTCTGAAAGTTCTAACTTTTGATCTTGTAGCGTTACACCTTGTAGCGCAAAGTCGAGTATTACATCGCCTTTCGACTCCCAAGCTGATGAATTTACATCCACACTCTCAAGCTCAGGTCTATCTGCAATAAGAGACAGACCATCAAGCACTGAGATGCAATCCGTATAGCTAACGATCGGTGAGATGTAACCAGCACAAGCATGAAGAGCTTTAACTTGGTCAATGATCTCTTGTTGTGTTTGTACTACCTCTGCAACAAGCTTTTGTGCCGCCTTATCGTCTGATGGTGAGTAGTCTTTGAGGTTTGTCGATGAGAACAGATTCAAGCTTGGCGCAGCGTGTTCCGTTAGGTAATCAACAGCTTCAGTTACCTTAGCGAGAGCTGATAAATAGTAACTCTTGTTCCAAACGTTTAGATCAAAATCAATGCGAGGTAGTTCATCCAGCTCAATTGAAGCATCGGTAATGATTCGCTCCAGTTGAGAGCTGTAACCTAGAGCATCATGGTAACTAACATCGGTATTGACGATGTTTTCATTTACTGACTGGCAGTAATCATCCAACTTGTTACGCAGAGAAACTAAGCGATCAATATCGTCACTTCTTTCAGGAGTTACAGGTGCGTGCTGCAACAGAGTGTGCTCTAGCGATGAGAGAACCGATTTCTTATTCGCTTTATGTGAGTGAAGCTCTAATACTGAGTCACCGATGTGGCAGTTATCCAATCGGCGTTTAACCACGTCAAGTGCTGCCATTTTTTCAGCAACAAACAGTACCTTTTTGTTATCAGCTAAAGCTTGAGAGATAATGTTGGTAATGGTTTGAGACTTACCTGTACCTGGAGGCCCTTGAATCACAAGGTTTGCTCCAGACTTCGCAGCTAGAACTGCCTCTGTTTGGCTAGAATCTGAATCTAAGACCAGTTGGACTTCTTCAACACGGTTTACGTCCATTGGTGTTGAATCGAGCAAGGTGGTATCACGCTCAAAACCATCGGTAAACAGTTTCTGAATCAAGCTGTTTTCCGATGGCTTCTTACCTTCGGGCCATACATCATCAGATAAGTCCTGATACATCTGAAACTTACCAAACGAGAAGAAGCTCAAAACGATTTTGTCGATCTCTACTGACCAACGTTTTTCGCCAGCAATAGCGCTTGCTACTAAATCTAGGTAGCCTTGAAAATCATAGCCGTCCTCGCCCTCTTCAAAGTCAGGTAACGCAATGCCAAACTCCATTTTTAACTTGGCTGCAAGCGTTAGGTTTGTCCCTAATTCTGACTCAGTGTAACGAATTTTGTATGCGTCCCCCGCATCCGCACGAAAAATCTCGACAGGGATAAGCACTAAAGGAGCGTGTCTTGGTTTATCTGAATTTTCGTCTTCAAACCATCTCACGAAGCCCAGAGCTAAATACAAAAGGTCAACGCCCTGTTCTTGGACAAACGTCGTTGCTTCTGTACTGAGTTTCAACAGGCGAGTATCAAGTGACTTTCGAAACAACTGAGTTTGCAACGCATTATCAGCGTGTCTTTTGTCACCATTGGCTTCTTCAAGATGAGCCGTCAAATCAGTTAAAGATATTGATTTGCTCTCCTCTGTGTCAAGAGAGTCTGGTGCGGGCAGGAATGACATCATTTTCGAGTCTTCAACCAGGTATTCAAATACCTGAGCGGACTTTTCATCAACGATGTCTAAAATTTTTGCTCCCTTGCCAACATTAAGCAACGTATTCCCTCTAAGCCCCATATCAAGGAGCTCTTGACGGCTTCTATCGAATATATCTTTAAGATTTGAATTCATATCGTATTAAAACTCGCTGTTTGATTAACCGAATTCTATACTAAATAACAAAGTAATTTATATAAGCTAGATCAATTTAATTTTTATAAATGTTATATAAAGATATGTGACGTAACTAGTTCTACGACTGTATTTAAAATTCACATACAAAAAAGGCGACAGTTTTCACTGTCGCCTTTGTTTATTATTAATCAGTTGATGATTATTCCCAATCTAGGATTACTTTACCAGACATACCAGAGCGCATCATGTCGAAGCCAGCTTGGAAGTCGTCTACTTTGTAGTGGTGAGTAATGATTGGAGATAGATCTAGGCCAGACTGGATTAGTGAAGCCATCTTGTACCAAGTTTCGAACATCTCACGACCGTAGATACCTTTGATAACCAAGCCTTTAAAGATAACTTGGTTCCAGTCTACTGCCATGTCTGATGGTGGAATACCTAGTAGAGAGATCTTACCGCCATGGTTCATGTTAGTTAGCATGCTGTTGAATGCTGATGGTACACCAGACATTTCTAGGCCTACGTCGAAGCCTTCTGTCATGCCTAGATCAGCCATTACGTCTTCAAGCTTCTCTTCCATCACGTTTACAGCGCGCGTTACACCCATCTTCTTCGCAAGATCTAAGCGGTATTCGTTTACGTCAGTAATTACAACGTGACGAGCACCTACGTGCTTAGCAACTGCAGCAGCCATGATACCAATTGGACCAGCACCAGTGATTAGCACGTCTTCACCTACTAGGTCGAAAGAAAGCGCTGTGTGCACTGCGTTACCGAACGGGTCAAAGATTGATGCTAGATCATCTGAAATCTCTGCAGGGATCTTAAACGCGTTGAACGCTGGAATCACAAGGTATTCAGAGAATGCACCAGTGCGGCTCACACCAACACCAGTAGTGTTACGACAAAGGTGAGTACGGCCGCCGCGACAGTTACGACAGTGACCACATGTGATGTGACCTTCGCCAGATACACGATCGCCGATTTCAAAACCACGAACTTCTTGGCCGATGCCAACAACTTCACCTACGTATTCGTGACCTACAACCATAGGTACTGGAATTGTGTTTTGTGACCACTCATCCCAGTTGTAGATGTGTACGTCTGTACCACAGATTGCGGTTTTCTTAATACGGATAAGAAGATCATTATGACCCATTTCAGGTTTTTCAACCTCGGTCATCCAAATGCCTTCTTCAGGCTTAAGTTTAGAAAGTGCTTTAATTTTCATAATGTTACCTAGTTCATCTCGCCTAACTGTAAGGCGAGAATCAAAAATCTTATTGTTCGACTGGGTGGTGTTCTATCTAATTAAAGGATGCTCGTGGCACCCCTTTAAAATTAGATGATGCCCATGTCTTTACCAACTTGGATGAACGCATCGATTGCGCGGTCTAGTTGCTCACGAGAGTGTGCTGCAGACATTTGCGTACGGATACGAGCTTGACCTTTTGGTACTACAGGGAAAGAGAAGCCTACAACGTAGATGCCTTTATCTAGAGCGCGCTCTGCGAATTCAGCCGCTACTTTTGCATCACCAAGCATGATTGGGATGATTGCGTGGTCAGCACCACCCATAGTGAAACCAGCTTCTTCCATGCGAGTACGGAAGTGAGCAGAGTTTTCCCATAGTGTTGTACGTAGGTCACCAGATTCTGCTAGAAGATCTAGAACACGGATAGAAGCCGATACGATTGCTGGTGCAACAGAGTTAGAGAATAGGTATGGACGAGAACGCTGACGTAGCCAGTCGATCACTTCTTTCTTACCAGACGTGTAACCGCCTGAAGCGCCGCCCATTGCTTTACCCAGCGTACCAGTGATGATGTCGATACGGTCAACAACGTTGTGGAACTCATGAGTACCAGCGCCGTTTTCACCCATGAAGCCCACAGCGTGAGAGTCATCAACCATAACTAGTGCATCGTACTTGTCTGCTAGGTCACAGATAGCAGGAAGGTTCGCTACTACGCCGTCCATTGAGAATACGCCGTCAGTTACGATTAGCGTGTGGCGAGCGCCAGCTTCTTTAGCAGCGATAAGTTGCTGTTCTAGCTCTTCCATGTTGTTGTTCGCGTAACGGAAGCGCATCGCTTTACATAGACGAACACCATCGATGATTGAAGCGTGGTTTAGTGCATCAGAAATGATTGCATCTTCTTTACCTAGAATCGTTTCGAATAGGCCAGCGTTAGCATCGAAACAAGATGTGTAAAGGATTGTGTCTTCTTTACCTAGGAACGTAGACAGCTTTTGCTCTAGTTCTTTGTGAGAATCTTGAGTACCACAGATGAAACGAACTGAAGCCATACCAAAACCGTGCTGATCCATACCACCTTTTGCAGCTTCGATAAGCTCTGGGTGGTTCGCAAGACCTAAGTAGTTGTTTGCACAGAAGTTTAGTACTTCTTCACCAGTCGAGATAGAAACCGCTGCTTTTTGAGCAGAAGTGATAATGCGCTCAGACTTGTAAAGACCTTCTTCTTTAACTTCTTCGATTTGATTTTGAATCTGTTGGTAAAATGCAGAAGACATTGTCTCATTCCTTCCTAGTTATTATTCAGCAGCATCGCGCGCCGCATTATGTAGGGATATAAACGATCCTAAAACAATCATTTACACTGTAAAACTAATCTCTATATTCTAGTTGAACATCCCCTTTTCGATTATCCCTCCAGTTGGAAAAACATTAATGAACCTGAGGCACGAATAATAGTTCATCCCAGTGACACAGGGCACATTAACGCCCCTCTCTTGTTCTTTTTAACGCCATATCCACCGAAAATTCGACCTAATTTCGCTTTCATATCAAATCTCAATTTTTAATCTCAAAACGATATAGTGGTGAATTACTGTTTCTCTCAGAATGTACGGCCGTTACACAGATGCCCAAGATAAGATGAGAAACAAGCCCATGACACTATCCGACCACATCATTCAAGAAGCCTTCGAAAACGACTGGCACACCTGCTTTTATCAACCAAAAGTAGAATCGAGTGCAGAGAAAGTAGCAGGCGTAGAAGCACTATTTCGCCTGAATATTCCCGAAGAAGGTGTCTTTTCACCTGGTGTATTCATTGATCGTGCTTTCGCATTAGGTTACGAAGAAGAGATCTTCTTTAGTGTTCTTGAGCAATCTTTAACTGAAGTTAAATCGCTATCAGCACACTTGAACTTGGCCGTTAATATCAGCAAGCAAGTACTAGCGAACCCAGATAACGTAGAAAAGGTGCGTGAACTACTTTGGAATACTTCGTTCAAGGCAAAGCAGTTAACGTTCGAACTCAGTGAGGCTGAGCAATGGGATGAAGCGCTCTGCGAACAGGTTAAACGCTATAAAGCACTTGGTATTAAAATCTCTATCGATGATTTCGGCGTGGGTTACTCAGACATGAATAAGGTCATTAACCTTGATGTCGATGAAGTGAAGTTTGATAAGTCGATTGTAAATAGCGAAGACAGCTCTCGCTCTGCGTTAATCCAGCAAACTTTGGCTTACTGCAAAGCGTCTGGAATTGAAACCGTAGCCGAAGGCGTTGAAGATGTACATACACATCAACGTGTCCAGCAGCTTGGCTTCGATCGCTGTCAGGGTTTCCTATACTCGAAGCCTCTCCCGTTAACGGATCTTAGACTGGTCATGTAATGACTCTGTCCCGCTAAGGAAAGGGTTAGCTTAAAACAAATTCAACGCTTTTTTTCTTCTGTTTTAAGTCATGGTAACGGATGTACTTAAAATAGATATCGTGCTTGTTTTGGATATTCTGAGAAAAGGGATTTTTCACCACTTTTTTAATATCAGCTTTAAAGAAAGGCATGCCAAGCTTGCTCATGTATGGCTCTAAATAGAGATCATAAAGAAACTGACACATAGCTGGATCAAGAGTAGGAAAACAGAATTCAGTATCAGCTAAGTTGTCTGCCATGTAATCAAAGATTTTGCGACGAATAACAATACTGACGGCACCAACGCTGCACAGCATCTTACTGACACCGTCGTAAACCACATGCCCAATGATGACTCCTTCATAAAGAAAACACAGCACCTGCATATCTTCTCTCTTCACACCCAAATGACTCGCAACTTCGATAAAATCTTTGCCGTAAGTCTTTTGATGCATTCCTTGAATCGATTTGAGCCTCTTTGCAGGCAGTGAGCTAAGGCTATGTGATTCGACACTGGTCACCTCGTAGTCGTAACCAATATCGATGCTAAACGGACGCTCTGCGTTCTTAGTTGCCGCTTTCACTTGCACCATTTCTTCAACAGAGAAGTCATAATCAACCTGGAAGAAGCTCGCAATTCCCAAACGACGAACAAAACTGGGCAGTGTCTTTGCCCTTTCCCACTGGCTCACCATCACCTGATTAACACCAGAAAATGCTCGGTGAGAATGGGAAAGTAGCTCAGCAAACTCTTCCTGAGATAAAGCTTTCTCTTCACGCAGATACTTTAGCTTTTGTGCAAAATTCGATTTATCCATAACTCACGTTGCCTTAGTTATTACCTGTCGCTTAACACCCAAGGCTTATCTCGCTAGCTCTGGGTCATCGGCTCTCTTTCGACACTGTCTTCAGTATGCTCTGCCAACCAGTACAACCAAATCATCACCAAACATAGGATGAAGCAGAGCACAAATAACCAGTAGGCGCTGAGCATCTCTATCACCACACCACCAAGCAATGGCGCAATAGCAAAGCCAAGAGAGTAAAGTGCCGCAGCGCCGAAGTAAGATCCTCTGAGATGTGGCGGTGCCATTCTATCGATTTGTACATTAAGGGTTGGGAAAGCAATCACTTCTCCTAAACTTAATATAAAACAAGCAATTCCCCAACCTAGTGGCCAATCATTTGGTGTAAAAAGAAAGCCAATTTGCGCAATCGCCATCAAAATCATGCCGATTCGAGTTCTAACAAACAGCGGCACGTGCTCAAGCCATTTAAGCATTGGGAACTGGAAAACGATAATCGTCAGCGTATTCACCAAAACTAACCCAGCAATGAGTTGAGCGGCATCAGCGATTGAAGAGCGCACGATGACTTGAGGAATTGACGACTCAGCTTGCGCGTAGACAAACATCATGATGAAGTTAGCGACCATCAGTTTTACAAAAATATTGTCTTTACGAATCACATTAAGCGTCGCGGCGAAATTAGGCAGTTGAGAGGGATCTGGCTTGGTAAAAGTACCTTTTCGTTCAATTCCTAACAGCAGCCAGAAACCGTAAACGACATAAGTACCACCAGCAACAAAGAACAGGTTTTGTGGCTGAGAAAGAGCCAAAGTGATACCAATCAATGGACCAAGTGCGCCACCCAGATTAAGTAAGAAGTAACGAATGTTCAGCGCTAACTCACGATCTTTGGAGTCTTTGAGATTATCGCCTATGACTGCCTTAGCTGGCGCTTCGATCATTGGGCGCATTAGACCCGTCATCATGATCAACACATAGAACTGCCAAACTTCACTCGCTAATGCGATGCCAGTGTAGGATATCGAGGCAATCCAACTGCCTAGCACCATGACCCATTTACGTCCTAGCTTATCCGAAAGGTAACCCGAGTAGAGCCCAGTTCCAGCACCAACAACCGCGGATACCGCTAGCATGGTACCGACTTCAATCGCAGACGCACCGTAATCTTCATAGAGAAAGACGATCAGAAAAGGCCATGCCATAAAGTAGCTTGTTCGGGCGAGTAACGTTCCAGTCAGAACTGTCCATACTGAAAAGTTAAACCGTTTTATACGCTGCTTTTGAAACAAGCTTTCTGATCTATCCATAGATAACGCCTCTATAACCGACTGATTTAAATATTATTATTCAGCCAGTATATAGAGTAAGTAGAATAGATACAGAGTATTCAATAAAGCTGTGTTAATTATGGTACCTCCGTACCTATTTCACATTAGCAGATGCACACAGCCAAAATACCATCAACGAAGAGCTATCTAGAATTAAAGTAATAGAGCAGCCTCTAGTCAAAGATCAACGCACTAGGCTGAGTAATGTTGCCCTTTGCGGTCAGACAATACCTTTCCGTCTTTGATCGTCACGATTCGCTTGGTTCGTTCCGCAAGAGAATTATCATGTGTCACGATAATCAATGTTCGCCCCTCTGCATGAAGACGATTAAACAAAGCCTCTATCTCTGCGCCGGATTTTGAATCCAATGCCCCTGTAGGTTCATCCGCTAAGATGATTTGCGGATCGTTAACTAGAGCTCTCGCAATCGCCACTCTCTGCTTTTGACCACCAGAAAGCTGGTTTGGTTTGTGGTCTAGGCGATCCCCTAGCCCAACTTGCTCAAGCAGCTTCGCAGCGCGCTGGCGACGTTCTTTGGCTTTGATCCCAGAGTAAACCAATGGCAATGCCACGTTATCCAACGCTGTCGCGTATTCCAGCAGGTTAAAGCTTTGGAAAACAAAGCCTATCTTTTGGTTACGAATACCGGCTAGCTCGTTCGGACTTAGACTTGCGACGTTTTGACCACCCAAATGGTATTGGCCATCGGTCGGTTTATCTAAGCAGCCCAGCATGTTCATCAGGGTCGATTTACCTGAGCCAGACGGACCAAGAATGGAAAGAAATTCACCTTGGTTGATGGTCAAATCGACGCCGTCTAGCGCACGTACTTCCGCCTCTCCGCTTGAGTAGTATTTACAAATGTTGGTCAAATCAACCAGTGGCGTGTTCGACATCTTATCTCCAGAATTTTTGTTATTCACTTTGCAGCGCCTCCAATGGGCTCACTTTGGCAGCGCGGTTTGCAGGCAGCCATGCAGAGGCGACACCAATAAACACCAAGGTGGAAATCACAATCGCAACAACGATCCAAGACAGCTCAGGGACCGGTTTCCCAAGGTGTTCATAGAAGGTGTTGCCTTCTAGGTTTATGGCGCTGATAGCCGATACAAGCGTGTAAGTCACACCTAGCCCCAGCACACCGCCGAGCATCATGGTCATCAGTGATTGCACTAGGTAGTGAAGACGAATGGCTGTGGGCGTGGCACCAACTGCCATGCGCACACCGATATCTCGGGTGGAACGTTTTACGGTCGCGTACATGACATTCGCAATCCCTACGCCCGCTACGGCCAACGTGACAAAGCCGATGATGCCAAGAAAGCTTTGTAAGCCAATCAAGAACTGCTGCATGCTTTTCTGTTTGAGGAACATGTCTTCCACTTGGACGACCTGCTCATCACTCACACTGGCGCCGTGTTTACGAGCAATCACCTGACGAATGGTCTTTGCCAGTTTTTCACGATCAGCATGAGCTTGCGGCTCGACGTTGATGCCTCCGATATCACCTTTGGTATGAAAGCGTTGCCACGTTGCTAACGGCACGAAGCTGGCGTAGTTGATTTGGTCGCCCTGTTCGATTTCAGCACTGTTCTTCTTCAATACACCAACTACGGTGAACTCTTCACTGCCAATCTTGACCTTTTCGCCGACAGGATTGGTTTGCAGTGTCACGGGGGCAAACCAGCTGAAGTCTTCATTAGGGTTAAACAAGTCCGCAGCAAGTGAATAGCCCAACACAACGACTTTACGCATCTCTTTTTGGTCAAGTGGATTGAGCCAACGTCCGCCATCCATTGGGATTAAGTTGGTCATAGATGCGAAGTCTGTCTTGACGGCTAATGGTTTTTGCCATATTCCTCGATCACCGACTGTAATGCGCTCATCCCAAACGGCAGTTGGCGCAACGCTTTTCACCTCTGGCAGGGCTTTAATTACGTCGGTATCGTCGGCTTTTAAGGTGAGAAACTTACCTTGGTGGAACACGCCATAATCGACGGTCGCCATGCCTCCGGTTAAGTAAATCAGGTTCCCGTTACCATCTTGCGCTGTTCTTAATACGCCTTGACGAATGCCCTCGCCCACCGCCAGCATGGCTGCGATACATAGGGTTGCCCATGCAACGGCAAGAATGGTCAATCCCAAACGCAGCTTTTCTGCTGCCATTTCCTGAAAGATTTGTCTCATTGGTAGCAACATATTTACGCCCTCGCACTTAATGCTATTACGGGGGTGAGACGCGATGCTCGCCTTGCCGGAAAGTAAGACGCCAACAGCGCCAGAACGAGAGTCACCAACAATGACAAAATAATGGAATCTTGCGTAATCACAGGGAAACCTAACCAATCCGGTAAATGCATAGACCCGAGCAATGCCACCACCAAGTAAGCCACCATTAAGCCAAGTGCTGCACCAACAGCCACCAATAACAATCCTTCAAGGATGAACTGGCTGAGTATGGATTTTTGCGTTGCGCCAATCGCCAAGCGTACACCGATTTCTCGCGTTCGCTCTGTCACAGAGAGGAACATAATATTTGCGACACCAAGAGCGCCAACAGCCATGGTCATTGCACCACTCGCCCCAAGGAAGATTTGAATGCCTCGGAAAATACCCGTGATCACCGCTGCTCCCTCGCTAAAGTCTGGCAAGTTAATCGCTTCTTTATCTGTCGGGTCAAAGTGTAATTGTTTGGCATAAAAGTTTACGATAGCTTGTCGGAATGCATTGCTATCCATACCGTCGACAGGCTTGAGTAGCAGCATCCAAGGTTTGGCATCCCACAAATCAAGATACGTAGTATGAGGAATAAAAACTCTGCGGCTATCACCAAATGAAATGCCCGCATCTTCGTCTTTCATAATGCCGATCACCAAAAATGGAATACCATTGACTTTGGTGGTTTGCCCGACATGAATTCCCCCCATCCTAGCGACTTGATCCCCCAAAATCGCAACGCGGGTGTGGTTGGCAATATCACTGGGTGAAAGGTTACGCGAACCTTGCTCCAACTTACGTTGAATCAACGAGAAGTAATGGGAATCAATGCCACTGACGAAGCTTGTCAGGTTCTGCCCTTTTTCATTGGTGACGTTCGCATCCCACTTGGCATAAACGCTAGATGCTTGTTTCACAAAACCCGATTGTTCGATCATATCGACCTTATCCTGCGGAATCTGGATCTCGCGTCTCATAGGTAAGCCATGCCAAGGTTTGCTGGTACTCGAAGGAAAGGCGACTTGCACATTGTTGACCATAAATGACAACTGCTGAGTTTGATGGCGATAAAAACCTTCACCCAATGCAATCAACACCACAACTGAAATTACCCCCCAAGCAATAGCCACGATGGCCAGCATGCTCTTCACGCGATGCGCCATCAGTGTTTGCCATGTTTGCTGCAATACGGTTTGCTGTAATAAAGTTTGCTGCAATAGACGGCTCATGAGTTAAATGCTCGGGAGATCAGTACCATGGTGTCATCATCTAACTTACCGGCGGTTTGCAACAAGCCGATACGCTGACGCCAGTAGTTGTACAGATTGTTTTGCAGGCTATTTTTCGCCTCAAACAAGCTGTTGTGCGCACTAATCACTTCCGAAACTTCTAACATACCGGCATCGTAAAGTTTCTCTTTGCTGCGCAACACTTTCTCGCGAGAAGTAACCAATTCGTCCGCCATCAAAACTTGGTTCCAGTTAATGTCGACTTGAGTAAATTGCTGAATCACGCGCTTTTGGATGTCGATTTCGACTTTACGTAAGTCTTGTTTTGCGCTGAAGGTATTGAGTGACGCTTCGTCCACTCTGGCACGCGTTGCGCCATTCAAGTCAATCGGTACACTGAGTGTAATGCCAGCGCTGAATTCACCGTCTTTACGTCGGTCATCATCGTTATACCCAACATTACCTTTGACCGTTGGGTAGTAGCCGCCTTGGGCTGAATTTTTGGCAAACTCGCTGGCTTTCACGTTCTGTGCTGCCACCAGCAACTCTGGGCTGCTATCTTTAGCGAGCTTTAGCCATTGTTCTTGTGACTCCACCATCATTGGCGGTTGAACAAGGGAGTCAGTTCGAATTTGGTTAACGTCTTGGGGAACTTGGTTGATCAAAGCCGCCAGTTCTGCTCGTTTGACTTCTAAATCTGAGCGCGCATTCAAAATACCAGCTTTATCAGCAACTTGCGTCGCACGAATCTCTTCTACGTCCACCGATTTCACTTTACCTGCTCGGTAACGTTTCTCGATGATCTTCAGCAGTTTGTTGCCCTCTTCCAGTTTGGACTGCGCAAGTTGCAGATCCCCCTGCGCGCTTGCCACATCCAAATACGATGAAAGCAATCTTTTAGCTAGTTCATTGTGTGACTGAGTCAGCTCTAGCTGAGCTTTGATGTAGTTGGCATTGGCTTGATCCAAATCTGACCACAAGCTGCTGTCCCAAATAGTTTGAGAAAGCGAAGCGCCATAACTGTTGGTGTTGTCTGTGGATTCATTCCAATTCGCCGATGCCGTGGCACTTAAACCGGGTAAAAGTGAACTGCGGCTTGAGTCGACACCCACTTCGCCAAGTTGAACACCAATTTTGGCTTTCTCGTAGTTCGGGTCATTTTGCTTCGCCTGCTGCCACGCTTGTTCAATCGAGATAGCATAGCTGGGTAAGCTGAGTGTGGCGGCCAGGATCGCGCATCCGATTTTAGATAGGTTTCGTTTAGCCATGCGCGGCTCCCATCATCATGCTGTTATCGATGATTTCTTCGTCTAGCTTAACGCCATCCAATACTTCTACGTTAATACCATCCGACAAACCAAGCTTCACTTTTTGTTTGTGGAAACCTTGCTCTGAGCTATCTGGAATCAATACGTTTGGTGTATCGCCATCAAATTTCAGTGCTCGCTCTGGCAATGTTAAGACGTTCTCAGATTTCTTCAGTGTGATTTGTGCAGTGGATGAGAAACCCGAACGCAGTAGAATTTCTTTTGGGATCTTCAGATCACCAACTTCGACTTCAAATCCGTTATCAAAGCTTTTTGCCGTCGCGTTACCCTCTGGCGAGTTAAGGTTTTCGGATTGGATTGCAACTTTGGTTAACACACCGGAAATTTCCATATCAGGATAAGGTGCAACGGTAAGGAGCACAGGCATGCCCGGAGTAAGTTGCGCTGCATCGTGCTCGCTCACGCTACCTTTGAAGATCAGGCTGTTCATATCAGCCAGAGACATCATTTCTGTCGCCGCTTGGCTGGATTCGGTCGAGATGATTGGTTCACCCACTTCCACTTTGCGGTTTAATACAGTGCCATCAATTGGTGCATAAATGGTTGAAGTTAAACGGGCATCACCAATGGAAGCTTCACCACTGCGGATCAGTTCTAGATTCTGGCGCTTTTGCAGGACGTTCGCTTGAGCGGATTTCACTGCTGAGCGCGCGCTGACGTATTCGTCGTAGTTTTTAGGGATGATGTCTTGCTTCACCAAGCTTTCGAGGTTAGTCAGCTTTTGTTTAGCTGATTCTAAGTCGGCTTCGCTGCGCATGAGATCTGTCGATGCGTCGGTTAGAGCTTGCGGCGTCGGGTTCGGGCGAACCTTAATCAATGCTTGGCCTTGCTTGACCTTCTCACCGACCTGCACGTACATCTCACCCACAATGCCATCGATTTGCGACTTAATAGACACTGAGTGCGCAGGAACAATATTGCCGACTGCTACCGCCTGTTTTTCAATGGTTCCCTTTTCCACCACCAGCGTTGGAAACGCCTCTGGTTGAGTGGAAGATTGCAGATAAAAATATGCACCGCCGCCAAGCAATGCAACGCTTACAGCAGAGACAAGCCAAATTTTTGCCATTATTGATACCGATTATTTTTAAGTAGTCTTGTGACCATCTTACGAACATAAAGTTCTTGAATAATATCGGCTTTAATGTCGCGAGTTTGTAATATTTGGTATGGCTATGTCAGATAGCTATTGACAGTAAGTTAGATGGGTAATCCACTAAGTCGTATGAGTCTAAAAATTGCCGGGCGTTGGGTGATTTGCTCAAATACATCAAGCTAAAGAAGAGGCAAATCGCTAATTAAACAATCGGTAGTTAAACATCATCACGACTCATTTTACTTTTGCCAATTAATGAAACTGATTCACAAATCAAGTTAGATCACTCACAATTACTATTACGCTCATCGCTGACTCTCATGGATAATTATGGTCAATCCCAAACTCATCGCCCTACTTCCCGATCTTGCCTCATTTATCCTAGTGGTAAACGAAGGCAGTTTTACTGCGGCAGCCAAGCAACTAGGGGTAACGCCTTCTGCACTCAGCAAACTCATTACGCGTTTAGAGAAGGCACTGTCAGTAAAGCTTTTTGAGCGAACTACTCGTACGCTTATTATCACACAGGCTGGTCAATTGGTTTACGACCAAAGCGTTGTCATGATTAACGCAGCACAGCAAGCGGTTGAGTTATCGACCTCGGATCATACCGAGCCTTCTGGCTCACTCACTGTGGCTGCGCCAGAAGCGTTTTTGAACTCTGTACTTCAGCCTTTTGTGGTGCCATTTCTTAATCAGTATCCAGAGATCCAACTTAAACTGCGCGCTGCTGATGGTGATATCGACATACTACGCCAAGGTATCGATATTGCGTTTCGCCTTACCGATAAACCCGATGAGAGCTTAGTGCTAAAAGAGCTTGGTAAAACCAACTTAGTACTATGCGCGAGCCCTGATTATTTGGGGCACAAAGGGACACCTTCCCACCCAACCGATCTGAACCAGCACGATTGTCTGTACCTAGCAGAAACAGATAAAGACCACATTTGGGACTTTCTTAAAGACGATGAGTTTCACACCGTCTCCGTTAGTGGTCGATACGCAGTAAACCACTCTCAGATGCGACTGAAAGGCGTGAAAGAAGGTCTGGGGATTGGCATCTTCCATGACTTCGTGATTCAAGATGCGTTAGCAGAAGGCAGCGTTGTTCAAGTATTAAATGACTGGACCATCAAGAGTAACTATCACGGCGCCATCGCCATGCAGTTCGCACAAACCAAATACATGCCCGCCCGCCTTCGCGTGTTCATTGACTACGCGATGGAACACTTAGGTGACAAGTTAGCAGGGGAAATAAACTGATGCTAAAAGGAATCCACCACGCGGCAATCATCTGTTCCAATTACGAGTTATCGAAACGCTTTTACACTGAGATTTTGCAGCTGGAAGTAATTGCAGAGAATTACCGAGAAGCGCGCCAGTCTTACAAACTTGATCTGGCATTACCCAATGGTGCTCAAATAGAGTTATTTAGCTTCCCTGATGCACCTGAAAGGCCTAGCTTTCCAGAAGCTCAAGGGTTAAGACATTTGGCCTTTTGCGTTGATGACGTTCAACTAGTAAAAAGTTATTTAGAAGGACAAGGAATCGACGTTGAACCGATTCGAGTTGATGAGTTTACGGGAAAGTCATTCACGTTTTTCGCAGACCCAGATGGCCTGCCGCTTGAGCTTTATGAAATATAGAGCTTTATCAAAAATAGGCTGTATCAAATCTAAACTTTCCTGATCAATCAACTTCCTGCCAGAATACAAAACGGACCTTCTCAGGCCAAGAAGGTCCGTTTTTGGTTCAATTAGCTCAATGCCGTTTTGAACTTCTCAACACGTGAGAACAGTAGCCAATCCAATATCATAGCTGTGACAATCGTTGCTCCCGCGAGAGGAAATAGCACTGAAATCACAACAACACTAACCAAACCAGCCTTCCATAGGCCAGTATCACCAAACGTAGGTGGCACGCCTAGCTTACGTTGACCTGATGGTCTACGCATCCACCACATCACACCGCCCGTGACTGACACCACGATGAACGCCAAGCAGAACAAGGCGTTTAAAAGCTTGTTGATGATACTAATATCACCCTGGTGCAGAGAAATACCGACCGCTAATGTCTTAGCGATGAAGTTGTAATCTTGCCAGGTCACTTCACCAAGAATACGACCTGAATATTGGTCTAGGTGCGTGGTACGATCTTGAGTTGGATCGATGATATCGCCGCCCATAGTGTTCGCTGTCACCGTGTACACACCTGTTTCTGAACGTGGGAAGTTCACCTTGTATTGAGTAAAACCAAGAGCTCGTGCTTTCTCAATGACATCATCAATGGCAAAGCTACTCGCAGACATGATATGCATAGAGTGGTCATCGCCCATCTTAGAGTGATCATGAGGTTCTGACGCCTCTTCCACATGATGTACATGTTCGGCAGGCTTATCTTGAGACAACGGCAATGGTGTCTGTTCCAAGTTCCATGGAAGCTCCTCTTCTGAGCCATGGTTAAGCGATGCGTGTGTCTTATCAGACAGCGGAATATCATCCCACATTTGAGCAGGGAAAGTGCTCCATGCTTGCACTAACTTACCGCCCCAGAAACCTGTCCACGCCAAACCAGACAGGATAAAGAGCAACAGAATAAGAGATAACGTGCCACCGATGTTCGCATGCAGATCACGCATCAGTACGCGCGGGCCTGATGATACTCTCACCTTAAGAAAGCCGGAACGGCTCGCATTGTCTCTTGGCAACCATAGGTAAATGCCACTGACGAGCAACAGAATCGACAAGCTGATCGCGACTTCAATCAGGTAGTCTCCCCAATCGCCAATCAATAACGTGCCATGGATATCATTCGCCAATTGATACAGGCTGTCGCTGCGAGGTACTTCACCAACAACTTCACCAGTGTATTGATTCACAGTTGCGAAAACAGATGTGCCATCTTCCAGAGAAACTGAAAATCGGTTCGCCAAATCAGGCGCTTTGCTTGGTACAAACTGTGTCACTGAGCCTTGTGGATATTGCTTTTGGACTGCCGCTAACTGCTGCGCAACCTTGATTGGTTCACCGGATGCCGCAATTTCAATCGCCTCTTGATGAAAAGCCAGTTCGATTTCATCGTCAAACAACATCACTAAGCCAGTAATACTTAGCATCAGCATAAATGGGATAACGAACAGCCCTGCATAGAAATGCCAGCGCCAGGTGAGAAAGTAGAGGGTTTTATTGCGCTCTTTGCTTTGAATATTGGTTTTCGAACTGCTTGTTGCACTGCTTATAGACTGCGAAGTCGCTTGTGCCTTCACAGTAGTTTGAGATTCATTTCTCAACATTATTATTTCCTTTGACATGCGCAAACGAACCTTCTGAAAAATCAGAAAGTCACTAAGGCATGTTTAACTTTACTTAATACTATATTTTTTAATTATTTTAATGAGTGAGGTTTAAGCAGTAACGAAGGGAGGTCCACGGGGGGCTTGTCTCGAGTAGCGCTCGCTTAGAGCCAAAAAAGCGTAGCTGTCTGAGACAATAAAACTCAGTCGAGTTGTGAGTAGTGTAGTTGGAAGTTCATCTTGGTGAAATGTGGAAAAATGGCTAAACGGACACGGCTTACCTTTATGAGTATTCGGCTCGCCCTCTTCGATTTGAACCAGTTCAAAACCATTGACCGTACACAGCGACGCCCACACTCCCGCACTATTACCATGAGCATTGATAACAGGCATTAATGTCACTAAAGCCCAGCTTAACGCAGTGGCGAGTAACATAGAGAGGTTGAACGAGGTTCGGCGCATTATTCCAAATCTTTATAAATTTCCCTTATTATGAGGCACTTGTTATATAGGTAAACGTAAAGATTAACATCAGGTTAAAAAGTTGAAGCCAACGCACACTCTTTTTAGTTAAAAACTGGTTACGCGAATAGAACATAACCCATATTATTCATGTACGTGCACAGCTCCCGGCTAAAAAGCCACCAATAAAAAACGCCGCCTATATTTTCCAATAAAGGTAAATATAGGCGGCGTTTTAGAAATCGAATCTTGAGGTTTCGGCTTTGTTAACTGTCTAACAAGCGAACGCTCCTGATTAACTCATTAACCGAAGATCTTGCTCCAGATACTTGGGTTACGCTTCTCGTGGTACTCTTCACGAAGGCCATCAATCGTACGCAGCTCTTGTTTTGCTGCTTCGAAATCGCCTTGGTCTAGCTTCTGTTCAATGCTATCGACCGATAGACTGATCTTCTTGAAGCCTTCCATGAAGTTTTCTTCTTTCTCTACTGGGTACACACCCGTTTTTAGCTCTGCCACTAGCGTATCTAAACGAACGATAGGTTTTTGCATCTCTTCAATGCTCTGAGCTTCTGCCGCTTGTTTGAATGCAAGCTTCATTTCTTGCATGTTTTTCTTAAGGTCAACGTTAGCAAATGCATTGCCAGACATTACTGCTGCAGCGATTAGGCCAGATAAAAGGATTGAGCGAGTTTTCATTGTTTCTCCAAGTGAAACTGTGACTTTGAAGATAGCGCCATCATTATTGCAGCGCTTCGACTTTATTATTTTCCGGCTAGTGTATACAAAAATCCGTCAGGCACAAAAATTGATTGTGTCGAAATGCAAACCCGCCGACATTCTCTTAAACAAGTGCTGAGTATTCTGGGATCTCGTTGCGACCACGTAACGCCAGAAACGATAAGAATTGCTGCGGTGAATGGGTAATCACCTTAGTCGAGTCAATGCCAACCTTATCAAGCAGTGAAGACACAAGATCCAAACCACCAACATCATTACAAAAATGAGCATCACTACCCGAAGTGATAAATGCCCCTTTTGCTTTTGCTATTCTCGCGATCTCGTAGCAGCGGTCGACACTGCCCACGCGGCTATTGCCTTTCAGTGTCGTGTTATTGATCTCGATGGCGACATTGTGCTCTACCGCACATTGAATGACGGCTTCAAAGTCGAAGTCAAAATTAGGATTACCCAAATGGCCAAGTGCATCGACTCGACCACCTTTAATGACATTTAAGAGAGCCTCAGTATGAGCTGCAGAATCTGACGGACGAAATACAGGCTCATGAAAGCTCGCTATCACCCAATCTAAGTTCTTATCAACACTAGGGTGTATATCGATTTCCCCCTGAGTGTTCATAATGTTTGATTCAACACCGCGAATAATCGCAACGCCTTCGATAAAACGAGGAAGTACACGCTGATTGCTAAAGAACCAGTAGTGTGGCGCGCCCGGCATTGACTCTGAATGGTCAGTGGTACAGAACATAGCAAGGCCGTTTTGTTTTGCCGATTTGGCGTTTTCAATCAATGTACTGTAGGCATGGCCACTGGCGTATGTATGGGTGTGAGTGTCTACCTTTAATTCCATAAATCAATGCCCTCTCTTGATATCTAAACTTTTCAGAAAATAACCTAAAGCCTCTGCTTGGAATCGAGTACCTTATGCTATCAATAGAGCCAGTTTATCAGCACAAAGTGACAATTAGCACCTTAACCTAACGCTTTCTTGTAACTAATTGCCCGGTTGCTACAGGGCAGACTGTCACCTCTACCTTCACCCTATATTCTATCGGACGGCTTCATAATCATGGCTACGTGCAAGCCTGGTAATTGAGCCAATTTTTTGCAACCTACCCAAGTTCGTCAATACTTAAACCAGTTCACACGCTGGAGTGTTAGATGAGACGAAGACGTTATCCGCTGAGTATCCACATCACTAGCCTTTTCCTAATTTTGACAACGTTTGTCGGCGCAGTTTTGATATCAATAAGCTATCGCCATTCTCAAGAGTTGCTATTGGGAACCGTTCGCGAGGTTAATAATGAGCACCGTGACAAGCTAGAGTCTGTCTTCAAACAAGCGATAGCCCCTGTCATTACCACATTAAATGTGATGGCGGTGAGCCCGTTTGTTAATCAGCAAAGTGCTTCCATCGAAAAGGAGTCTTAGCTAGCGTCAGTTGATATCATCTTCAAACAGAATACTAATTTGGTCGCACTCTTCTATGGCTCGGAAGATGGCGATTTCAGGATCTTTCGCTCCTTAAGCACTAATAAACAAAGAGCCGAAAACAATGCCCCAGCTAAAGCGACCATGATGGTTAGCAGCACCAATTTGGATGGCGAGAACTTTATAACTTTCCTCGATGGCGCACATCAGGTCATCAGCACAGTTCAAAGCGAGAGTAAATTCAACCCAACAACTCGTACTTGGTATCGCAATGCAAAGCCAGATGGATCAATACACCTATCCGAGCCCTATCTTTTTTATTTCCTGAAAACCAATGGCATTACGCTTTCTAGACGTTCAGCCGATGGCAAACATGTGGTGGGTGCTGACTTCACGCTGAGTTCACTCTCTTCTCAGATCAGTGAGCTAGCATACTCTCCACAAACTAGACTCGCTCTATTCGACCAACACTTTAACCTTCTTGGTCAGCATCAACTTAACTTAACCACCTCGAACCTCACACTCGAAGCCAACAATGCCAACAATGGTAGTGGGCAAAGCACAGGCAAACTCTCTGGTAGTGAGCAAGAGCAAAGCTTCTTCAACATTCCTAAACGAGACCAAATGGAAGCGTTAAAAGCATCTGTTTTGGGCCCGCTAATCTCAGATGAACAGAAATTTAATCTTGATCTAAAAAACGTAGAGTACAACCTGAACACATGGGCATTGACCTTAACTCCGGTTGAGCTCACCCAAAATGTGACTCTCTATTTGGCAGAAGCAACACCACACAACGAGCTACTTTCTGATCTCATTTCGATGCGTGACAAACAGGTCGCCGTCGTGATTGGGATGCTGTTTATCTGCTTTGGTATCGTGTGGCTAGTGGCTAATCGCCTGTCCCAGCCACTCAATACCTTGATGCAGCTTACCGACAACATCGCACGATTTGATTTCCGCCGTACTCATTATCCAAAGAGCATGATTAAAGAGGTCGCGAATCTCGCTCACTCCATTGAGTTGATGGAACACACGCTTCATGACTTGATCAACTTGCTGCGAGACACAACAGGAAATCAAGAGTTCTCAATACTTGCCAAGAACATTGCCCATCAAAGCTATCTGATCACCAAAGCCGAAACCATTGTGCTGTTTACTCAATCAGAAGAGAAAGATGTGTTTGATACCGCCGCCAACCTAGCAATTATTCCTTTTAAAGCAGACATCAATGACTTCATCAAACACACACCTTGGTTACTGTGCAAACTCAAGTCGGGAGAGACTATCCACCTAAATCGAGAAGACAATGTACTTAACTATTATCAAGACTCAATCTTCAATTCAGACCTGTACCTGTTTCCGTTGTTGAACCGTGAAAAGCTGTTGGTCGGTATTGTGGCGATTGGCTATGAAAGACCCATAACCAAAGCTCAAGCGGATAAACATGCCTTTTTAAGAGAGCTATTGAGCTTTGCGGAAATAGCCAAAGACAACATTCACCAAATGCAGCAACAGAAAGACATGCTTAACGCCTTTATTGAGCTGATAGCCTCTGCGATAGATACCAAGTCTCCCTACACTGGCGGTCACTGCCAGCGAGTACCCGAGCTAACCAAATGGTTAACGCAAGCGACTATAGATGACGACCGATATTACCCTCAGTTCTCTCTGGACAGCAAACAGTGGGAAGAGTTGATGTTGGCCGCGTGGCTGCATGACTGCGGGAAAGTCACCACGCCTGAGTATGTGGTAGACAAAGCAACCAAACTTGAGACCATTTATGACCGAATCCACGAAATTCGCATGCGATTTGAGCTACTCAAGCAACAAGCTGAAACCAACTACTGGAAAGCGATGGCGAATGGTGAACTTCAAGAAGAGCAACTACAGATCCTCGAGCAAACCCTATCAACTCTCGATGAGGAGTTTGCCTTCGTTGCCCAGTGTAATCTTGGTGGCGAATCAATGACAGAAGCGCAACTCGAACGGTTGGACCAAATAGCTAAGCGTCAATGGAAACGAACGTTAGACAATCAGCTTGGAATATCTTGGGCTGAAAAAGAGAGATACGACTCGTGGCAGAAATCGTCGCAATCTGCCGATTCTGCACCAGATAACAGTGAACAGACATTACCAGTGATGGAACCACTGCTTGCAGATAAGCCAGAACACAAAATTCCATGGGATAACGGATTTAACCCAGCAGAATTGTGGCAAGAAGATTTTGTTCTTAAGCCGGGAGAAGTCAAATACAACCAAGGTGAACTGCATAATTTGAAGGTCAGTCGTGGCACTCTCAACGAAGAAGAGCGCTTCATGATTAATGACCACATCATTCAGACCTTCACCATGTTAAACAAACTCCCTTACCCACCTTACCTACAAAATATTCCTGAAATCGCCAGTGGCCATCATGAACGTATCGATGGTAAGGGCTATCCTCGAGGGTTGAGCGAAGACCAGCTACCTCTTCCGTCGAGAGCCATGGCAATTGCTGACGTATTTGAAGCTCTGACTTCGAGCGATCGTCCGTATAAAAAAGGCAAGCTGCTCAGTGAATCGCTCAATATCATGACCGACATGGCCACCAGCGGCCATATCGACCCTAAACTCTATTTACTGTTTCTAGAAAACAAAATCTACGACAAATACGCCGAGCAATTCCTTGAACCAAACCAACGATGCGAGGTTGATGAAACGAAACATATAGATAAAGTAAAAGAGTACATCCGCTCACTCTTTTAAACGGTTAGCGCTTAACTATTGGCTGTAAACCCAACATCGAGCTTTCTTTGGAGCTGCTCGTCGGCTTCGCTGCTTGCCCAACTTTACTGTGCTTTTTCGCTAACAAGGTGTTTGTGATGCTCGCAGCGACAATCAGGTTAATACCGACTAACTGCTGAGTAGAAAATACATCATCAAAAAATACACCTTGCCACAGTGCACTAAACAACATGTTGGTGAAAATTAACGGAGCCAGTTGAGAACCACTTTCTGCAAGCTTGTAAGCCTTTGAACGGAAGATCTGTGTATTGACAGTACATAGCGCCAATCCAAATGCACCTATTCCAACCCAGCCGATTTGGTCAATAGTCTTTAAAGCACTAAGAATGCTCGAGTCTGCTTGCACTCCAGAAGCGCCTTGTTTTGAGGTGAATACCAACATTGGGATAACGAGTATTGCCGCAACCAAGAATGTCCAAGCGTTAAGATCTGCCGGCGTGAGACTGGTTTTAGAAGCGCGATACAAACTCACTTGTGACGCTGAGTTGAATACTCCAGCCAACAAACCGAGCAGCAATTCAGACCTCAATAACTCAGAGCCAAATTTAAACTGCGACCAATCCCCTGCCATCATCACAACACCGACAAAGGTTATCGCTAAACAAAATATGGTTGTTGTATGAATCTTGGTTCCAAACATTAACTTTTCTAACAAAGGAATGAATAGTGGCCCAGTACTGAATAGCACCACACCTTCCACCAGCGTTAAAGTTTGTAACGACGTAAGAAAACACCACTGACATGCCACCATGAATATCGCGCGCATAACCAATGGCTTCCACATATTTCCTGTCGGCCTGCTGATTTTAGAAAAGATAAGAAAAAAGAATAAGAGCAAGCTAGGTAAGAAAAAGCGCACAAAGCTTAGTAATGAAATAGGCATCGCTTCCGATAGATACTTCGCCACTAAACCGCTTAAAGACAAACTGAATGTAGACAACAACATGAAAGTCGTCGCCTTGGTAATATCAGACATAATTATCACCTCCTATGCTGTCTATTTTAGAAGCGTGACGTAATTAAAAATAGCGAGTAATATTAACCATAACTGTAAGGAAAACTTACCAATGAAAAAGCTCGTTCCGCTTAAATCCGTTTACGCTTTCATTGCTGTTGCAGAAACTGGCAGCATGACCGATGCCGCTCGTGTGTTGTATGTCAGCCACTCTGCAGTAAGCCAAGCCATTAAGTCTTTAGAACAACAGGTCAATAGGCCGCTGTTTCAGCGAGTAGGTCGCCGCGTTGTCCTTAATGCCGCAGGTAAACGTTATTACCGAAAGGTCGCTCCTGCATTGGAACAGGTGATAGAGGCGACTGAAGAGCTAGCAAGGACGTCCAATGACCATCGCATCACCCTCAATATGGTGAATTCACTCGCCATGCATTGGTGGATCCCCCGCGTCCCCGACTTTCAAGCTTTCGCTCCGTCACTTGATATTCGTATTTCAACACTAACGGGCCCTTTCGATATTGAACAAGAAGGGGTTGATATTGCTCTTGTGCATGGCAAACCTAATGAGTGGGAGCGGTACTACAGCGAAAAACTAGGCGATGATGACCTGGTGCTGGTATGTAGCCCTACGCTACTTGCGAACAATAAAGAGTTAAGCGTCATAGAGCTTGTCAAACAGAACCCTACCATTGGTGTTTTTAACCCAAGGCGCAAACACGACTGGCAAGTCTGGTGCGACCATTATCAAGTCCCTATGCCCAATTTCCACAGCAATCTAACGTTTGATGTATCGATTCAAGCAGTACAAGCCGCAATTCGCTCACTTGGCGTATTAGTCACCCATCGCTTGTTTGTAAAAGATGACATCAGCCACGGTATGCTGGTAGAGCTTGGCGAGCCCGTCGCTAACCCACACCAAGATTTCTATTTTGTTTGCCCAAAAAACAAGTTAAAACAAGAAAGTGTGCTACAACTGAGAACATGGTTAAGACATGAATTTGCCAATTCAGACATGACACTTAACGATAGAACACTAGAAGAGAATAACGACAACATCCAATAGAACCGTTACTTACAAGAGGCCATTATGATCATTACCACCACACAATCTGTCGAAGGTAAACGCATTGTCGACTACAAAGGGGTTATTGCCGGAGAGGCTATCTTAGGGGTGAACGTATTCAAGGATATGTTTTCTGGCATTCGTGATTTTGTTGGTGGACGTTCTGGCACCTACGAAAAAGAGCTCGAGAAAGCACGCAACTATGCATTCAAAGAGTTAGAGCAGAAAGCCATTGAAGCCGGAGCAAACGCCGTCGTGGGTGTCGACATCGATTACGAAGTGCTTGGCACGGGTAACGGCATGCTAATGGTGTCTGCCAGCGGCACAGCGGTAGTTGTTGCTTAACTAGTTACAGGTTGATTCTGAGCCCGGCAACCACCAAACCTCACAGCCCGGAAACCAATAATGTGATTCTCTATAAAAAAGCCCCTTAGCTAAATTGCTCGCTAAGGGGCGCTTTTTTATGCGTTGCCAAGTTCGGTTTAAATACCTCTAGCTCGCGCGTTCTACTGACTTAGAAAGCATGGCATCAAAAGAGGCAATTCGAGCCAAAAACTCTTTTCTGTCTTTAGGCATAATCGAGCTCGCCATCGGTAGGTTAGCCTTCATCGCATCAACAGCTCGACCACGAACCAACACCTCAAAGTGCAAGTGAGGGCCAGTAATACGGCCAGTCGCACCCGATAGCGCAATTTTCTGGCCTCGCTTAATTTGTTGCCCTTTCTTAACTAAGAATCGGCTCAAGTGAAGATAACGCGTCGTGTATACACTGTTGTGTTCGATCACCAAGTACTTGCCGGCATACGGGTGGTCACGAAGCGCAACAACACGGCCATCACCTGTTGAGTAAACCGGTGAGCCCACTGGCGTCGCAAAATCGGTCCCATTGTGTGGTGAGATTCGCCCTGTTACTGGATGTCTTCGTGTCGGATTAAACGATGAGGTAATTCGTCGGAATTTTCTGTCGACAGGGTATCTATCAAAGGCTTGCTCTAGACTATTGCCCTCTCTGTCATAGAAAAGACCATCTGGCGCGAGAAAAGCTGCCACTTCGCGGTTTCGTAACTGAATCGAGATGCCTTGAACTTCTGTTTTGCCTGTTAGGTGATCATCTGTGTATTGCTCTTTAACCAATACATTGAAGCGGTCACCCGCTCTCAGCTCACGAGCGAAGTTAACTTTATCTTTCAACGTACGCGTGATATTGGCTATCTGCACTGTCGTCAGGCCTGCTTGGTATGCCGATGTTGAAAAACTCCCTTGGACACTACCAGCATAGAGTTTTTCTTTCCATTCACCTGGGATCTCGTGGAATTTATAGGTGAAACTACCATCCTCGTTTCGAGTAAAGGTCGCTTGCTCAACCAGACTCTCGTGATAAATCAACTCCACAAGCTGTTTAGAGTCACCATCCAAAAGCAGTTCTAAATGATCACCTGGCTTAATTGTATCGAGTTTCAAAGACTCAAGATCCGCTTCCATGATCTTATGAACGGTGTCATAAGGCAGATTCCAAGACGAAAAGATGTTGCTGAGGGTATCCCCTACCTTCACAAAGTAGTGAATTTTGACTAATGAGCTAGCCTGATTTTGTACCTGCGCCTGTGCTTCACCGTCCGTGTGTAGTTCTTGATAAGGCGTTATTTTTATTGAAATTTCTTTTTCTGGTTCGGAATGAAAGGAAAGGAAAGTAGCGAGTGAAAATGCACTGATTGCAATAATAATCAGGCTAATACGGAGGTACTTCATAAAATACTTAACGGTTAAAACAAGGAACTTAGAAAGTGTTATAACATAACAAATCATGCAAAAGCACTAATGAAATGTAAGAAACCGTTCCGTATAAATCATAAAAGTATAGTGGGACGCGACCCCACCATACAATCAAACCCTTATTCTTCGCGAAGCGCCTCAAAACGTTCTAAACCTCGAAGCATTTCGAAGTCCGGTTCTTCAGCCAACAACTCTCGCATTGATCCACTGGCTTCGACGGAACGTTCTAAATCATCAATCGCTTGCCCTTCTGCTCCCAACCTAGCGTAAGCACATGCCCGTTGATATAAAGCATGAGCATTCTGGTCATCCACCTCTAACACACGATTACATAAGCTCATCGCCCAATGGTATTCCTGAATCTCCATCGCTGCGTCTGCTTTGTATGTCAATGCTTCCAAGTCCCCAGGACGAACCTTCAAAATCTCATCATAGATTTCAATTTTCTGTTCCGCGGTTTGAGCATTCTGCGCCCTCAACCATAGATTGTGGATCTCATTGATGATTTCGATTTCTCGGTTGTTCTCTGAAATGATTCTTGTCTTACGCTTCAAGTCTCTCTCAAGTACGTTGAATTTTTTCTCATACTCTTGAGCGATAGTGTTGAGTCGTTGATCTGCCATCTCTTTGGTGGTGTGTTTTAGCTCTTTGAGCGACTGCCAACCGACTAAGGCGATTAAAGACGCTACACCTGCAATGATGTAGAAGAAATAGGTAACGGTGACATTGGCATAATTGAGTGACTTATCCGCCACAGCCAGCTCGCGATCCGTCATCTGAATCGTTAAGCGCCTTTCAAGATCTTGCTGCTCGATTCTCAGTTGCTTCAACTCATCCAAGATATAACGTTCCATCAGGGGTCTATCTAAATACTCTTGGTCCGAGTACTTAACTTCTTCGCTTGCAAAACTCATCGTGCTGAACACTGAGATAACTGCAATCAATAAGATTCGAAGCATTATACAATCCTTATATATTTAGCTTTAACCTAACTGTATCTCGTTATAGGCATACAAGCTAGGAAGTGGGCAAGTTTGCCTTATCCATATTGGAATTAACACTCTAAAACATCATTGATAATTATAAAACACCTGAAGCAACATCATTAATTTCTAAATTATAAAAATACCAAGTAATACTGTTCTATATAATTAATTCGCGATGCGAATATAGAGTCATTTGATTTATTGCATCGAGATGAAACTTATATTAATAACGATCAGAGCGAGGTTAATTTGAATAATCCAAGATACGATTTAGTAAGCCGTGTACTGCACTGGGTAATGGCTTCAGTAATCATTTATGCCACAATCGCAGGTTATGTGATGCACTATGTTACCAGTCATCCAGAGCTGTTTTCATTCTTATCAGTGCTTAACATGTCATTGGCGACCGTTGCGACACCATTGCTCGTGGTTCGTTATATCTGGAGTCATTTTCGCTCTTCTCCAAGCATGCCAACATCAATACCAGAGGGGCAAAAGTGTGTGGCTAAGCTTGCTCACTCTTTAATGTACCTCGCCATGTTTATGGTATTCAGTACAGGCTATTTGATGCTGGAACAACCTTACTCATTATTCTGGTTAACCACTGTCGAAAACCTAATTACCAACCCAGCAATCAACAGCTTCTTCTTTTATTTACATCGTGCCAGTTGTATTGCCCTAGCTTGTTTGATTGTTTTACATATTAGTGCAGCACTTAAACACCACTTTGTCTCTAAGAACTATGTATTAAAAATGATGATTTAAATAATACTGTGAGACTTTGGACTTAAATCGCGGCTAACAAAAAAGCCATAGCACTTCTGCTATGGCTTTCTTTTTCGGCGTGATTACTTGGATTGGTTATCCAGCATCACTTGCCAGTATTCACATTTAGCAAGAAACTCTTTTAGGTAAAGTTCTGGGTTAGCTAGCTTCTCGCCCCCCTTAACATCAGCACCAGTCACTCGCCAAAAACTGCGAGTCACGACGTTTCTATGATAAATGAAATCGTTAAGTTCGTTTTTTTTCAGCGGTAGTTGCTCACCGAACGTCTGTTCATACAAGCTGAGTGTTGTTTCTTGGTGACTCGCCTTCTCTCTCAAAAAAGTATCTAGGTCTAAACCAAGCTCTTTCTGAGCATCTTTTGACAAGGTTTTCGCTAATTTAGAGATCACATTAAACAGCGCCAACTCTACTTTTTGGGACGCTAGTAATGATGCACCTAAAAGTGCATGTTCATTGGAGATCTGTTGCTCTGTTGCTGAAACGGTAGCTGTTGTCACTGTGTTAACCTCAAATTGTCATAACGGATATTATTGAGCGTTTCTGATTACGCGCTTTTGCTAAGCTGAGCTCGTTCAGCGTCAACGATGATAAAGCCAGTTGCGTCTTCACTTTTCTCTACTTGCACTAAACCTTTGAAGCCAATTTGCGACAGTTTCTTCGCAAGATGTTCAGGTGCGGTTTCAAAAACCACCGACATAAAAGGTAAATGCTCTGCAGAAACAAAGCCATGTTCGTTAAACAGGTCCATTGCGTGAGATAAATGGTCTGAGTCGGTTAATTCAATGATTTCTACAACTTCTTCCAACAACATTTTCGATTCCATATTCGCCAGAAAGTGACTGACACAAGCACGTAAGTTTGCTCGCATACATCCCGATGCCTTAAGACACCCCTTAAGTAGTAGGGAGATGATAACATATTAATGATCGTAAAATATGTATATTTTCAGCTACTCATTTACCGAAAATCGCAAGTAACGCCCTACACCCCTCACGTTACTCAGGTAGTTAACTAGAATTTATACCCTGTAGTCCTCAAGGTTAATCCGGTTTTGATACTTTCTTCTGCAACGTAATCTAGAACGACAAGAGGACTGTACCTTGACTACTTTTACCAAATCCGTGCTTGCAATGGGCGCCTTGAGCTTGGCTCAGAGTGTAGCGGCGGCAGAACAGCCAAACATTCTTGCAATCTGGGCTGATGATTTAGGCTACTACAACACCAGCGCATACAACCGCGGCATGATGGGATATGAAACACCAAACATCGATCGCATTGCCCACGATGGCGCTATTTTCACAGACATGTACGCTCAACAGTCTTGTACTGCCGGCCGTGCTGCTTTCATTACGGGTCAACACCCTTTCCGTACGGGTCTTCTAACCATTGGTATGCCGGGCTCTGACCACGGTATTCCAGATTGGGCTCCCACTATCGGCGATGCACTAAAACAAGAAGGCTACGCAACGGCACAATTTGGTAAAAACCACTTAGGCGATCAAGACAAACACCTTCCAACAAACCATGGTTTTGATGAGTTCTTCGGTAACCTATACCACTTAAATGCTGAAGAAGAACCTGAAACGTACTTCTACCCTAAAGACCCTGAGTTTAGAAAACAGTACGGCCCTCGCGGTGTTATAAAAGCGACAGCTGATGGCAAGATTGAGGACGCAGGTCCACTGACTCGTGCTCGTATGGAAACCATCGATGAAGACTTTACTGAAGCGACGATTACTTTCATGGAGAAAGCCGTAAAAGCGGATAAGCCGTTCTTCGTTTGGTACAACTCAACTCGTATGCACGTGTGGACTCGCCTCAACGAACATTACGATGGCATTACAGGCCAAGGTATCTATGCAGATGGTATGCGCCAGCTAGATGACAATGTCGGAGCATTACTTGATACGCTAGAACGTTTAGACGTAGCGGACAACACAATCGTAATTCTGTCTACCGATAATGGTGCAGAGAAGTTTACTTGGCCAGACGGTGGTACCTCTCCATTCCACGGTGAGAAAGGCACAACTTATGAAGGTGGTATGCGTGTACCGCAAATCGTGAAGTGGCCAGGTGTTATCGAGCCGGGTTCTGCAATCAATGCTCTTATGTCTCAAGAAGACTGGCTACCGACACTGGCAGCTGCTGCGGGTAACGACAACATCATCGAAGAACTAAAAGAAGGCGTAACACTGAACGACAAAGAGTGGCGTGTTCATTTAGATGGCTCAAACTTTAAGCCTTACTTTGAAGGGAAAGAAGACAAAGGACCTCGTGAGACCATTCTTTACTTCTCTGCTAATGGTGAGTTGAACGCACTACGTTGGAATGATTGGAAAGCAAGCTTTGCGATGATGGAAGGTGACATGCAATCGGCTGTGCGTCAGGCTCCAGCTTGGGCATCAATCACCAACCTACGTATGGACCCGTTTGAAACAGCAGCGAAAGAGTCAGGTATGTACACCCGCTGGATGATCGATAATATGTGGCTGTTCGTTCCGATGTCTCAAGAAGTAGCGAAGTTCATGGGCTCTCTAGACGACTACCCAATGCAAGCAGGACAAGGCTTCAGTACTGCTAACATCAACTACAACACACTTAAACTTCAAAAGCTTGTGCAGAAAATGCAGCAGCAAGGCGCGAACTAATCTCAAATCGCACCTTAGCAAACAATGACTTGGTTAGTACCGCTTAATTAAAGCCCCACTGGGGCTTTTTTTGTGAGGCATCGATAATCTTTTTTCTAAACCAAGAATGCGCCATATCCGAGTTACGACTCTTATGCCACACCAAGTACCCCACCCCGAAATTCGATTCAAAAGGTAATGGCGACAATTGGAACTCTTCCAACAAGCCAAACTTGTCCAAAATGGACTCCTGCGTAATACAGATCAAATCCGTCCCCTTAACTATGTCTAGCATTTCAAAAGGACCTGGTGCTTTACGAGCGACCTTTCTTTTCTGTGCGTATCGACAGCTCTTAGTCAATGGTGAGTCTTCTGTATCCCACATGCTATGAAGTACATGTTTCTCTTCCAAATACTGTTTGAGCGTAATCTTGTCTCCCAACCTTGGGTGATTTTTATCATACGCCACCACCATGCGCTGGCTTGCAAGTGGTACACATTCTAGAGCTGGATCGTCGATAGGAAGATGAGCGATACACAAATCGTATCGATGCTGACGTAAATCGAGAGCAATATCACCGGTATAGAGAGGATCGATATTAATACCAACATCGGGCGTTTCAGTATAAAGCCTATCTGATACGAGCTTCATCACTGAGTAGATTGCACCACTGATACAAGCGACATTAAACGAGCGATCAATTTTGCTCGGGTCGAATTTACGCTTATTAGGAAACGTTGATTCGAACGCATCATAGGCCTGTTTGATTTGCGGGTAGATGTCGTAGCAAAAACGACTCGGTCTGTAACCGTCTTTTGTCTTTACAAACAACGGATCGTCATAGGTCTCTTTTAGTCGGCTTAATGCCTTACTAACAGCAGGTTGAGAGACGCCAAAGCGCTTGGCGGTGTTGGAGATAGAAAGCTCTTCCATCATCACAACAAAGTAGGGAATCAAGCTAAAATCGGTATTTTTCATGCTCTACTCGAACTAAAGAGTGATGTCATTCCTCACATCTCGATAGTCCTTTACTGAGAATGAAAGCGTATCCTAATATTATCGTTTGTTACCTATACAGAATCTATATCACTCACATCAATCTTTGGTGTGAGGCGAGTTATATCGACTATAAACAAAAGTTATGCCCGACTAAAAAACAATAAGCCCCAGTGCGATGACTGGGGCTTATTGGACTGCTGACAACAAATAAATTGCTTATTGTCGCGCTTAAGCTTCAGCTGCCTTTGGCTCATTGGTTTGCACAATCGACTCTTTCAATAAGCCTGCGTAAATGCCATTGTGAGCCACTAGCTGCTGGTGATTGCCCTTTTCAACGATCTCACCTTTTTCTAGCACTAGTATGGTGTCTGAGTGGCGTACAGTGCTCAGACGGTGAGCAATTGCAATCACGGTTTTCTCTTTGAACAGACGCTGCATCGCTTTTTGAATAAGGTCCTCGGTAATCGAATCTACCGAGCTGGTTGCCTCATCTAGCATCATCAGTTGTCCACCTTGAGCAACGGCTCTTGCAAACGAGATAAGCTGAGTCTGCCCTACCGATAAGTTTGCCCCGTTCTTATCTAGTTGGAAGCCATAGCCTTGAGGCAGCTGTTCAATAAACTTATCGGCATAAACATAACGCGCCGCCTGCTCAATCTCGGTACTTGATAGATGCTCTTTACCCAGTGCGATATTGAAAGCTATCGTCTCTTCGAATAAATGCACATCTTGCATCATCATCGAGAACAGATGTGCTGAGTCTTCACTAGAGATTTGAGAAAGCTCAATGCCATTCAGTAATATGCTGCCTTCATAGTCTTGGTAAGTTTTAGAAATCAAACGTAGAATCGTTGACTTACCTGAGCCTGTAGAGCCCACTAGTGCAATTTGGTGTCCTTTTTCCAAGACAAACGAGACATTCTTTAGAACATACGGAGCGTCGTCTTTGTAGCGAAAGCTTACGTTCTTAAACTCAAGGCTTTCAAACTGCTCCAACTGTTTAGCAACCTTCTCCGATGGCAGTAAATTACGCCCTTCTTCTTCGGTCGGTTCAACAAACAACTCTTCGATATGATCGAATGCTGCAAATGAGCTCTGAATAGAAGCAATTTGTGAAGTAAAGTCGCGGATCGGCACGAACACTTTTTCTAAGGTATTAATGAAGGCAATTAACACACCTAAAGTCAGTGCGCCCTCAATCACTTGCTCAGAGCCATACCAAATCATTACCGCAATGGTGATGGATGTGATGCCAGAAATGAACGAGAACAAAATCGCATCGTATTTGTTGATCTTTTTCTGTGCTCTAAGAAACTCGTCAGTATAGCCTTGGTAACGTTGTTCTACTTGCTCTTCTGCTCGGTACATCTGAACGGTTTTCATGCCAAACAACACTTCTTGCAAGAAACCAATGCCTTGAGCCAATGACGAGCGAGTTATCTTATACAGAGCACGAAGTCGATTTCGAACGTGCACAGTCAGATACATCACCGGAGGCATGATGATCAATACGATCAGCGTAAGCTTCCAATCAATTAAGAACATCATGACCAGCAGCGCAATGGTGTTAATGCTGTCTTTTACCAAACCGACTACCGACTGAACAAAAGTCTCGCCGATGGTTTCTAAATCACTGGTTAGACGCGAGAGCGTGACGCCAATTGGAGTGTTATCAAAATAGCTGCGTGGTAATTTCAAAACACGAGCAAACAACACTGAACGCATGTCAGTGATGGTGTACTGACCCGTTTTACGCAGGTTATACGCGTAAGTGGTGTCCACGACATAACTGGCGATTAGCACGGCAACCAGGTAGAAAACGTATTCTAACAGCCCATCCATATCCCCACGGCTCAACTGAACGTCGATCACTTGGATGAGCAACCAAGGGAACAATAAGCTCGTAATGACAGAAAGCGGAAGCATCGCAATGCCCAAGATAGCGGAGCCTTTGTACTTCTTAGCAAACTTAAAGAAATGCTTGAGATACTTGAGGTCAACACCTTTTAACATGCTGCTGCCTCCGTTTCATTTTGCTGTAATAACCATGTCTCGTAATAGTAATCGCAAGTTTTCAGCAAGGTTTTATGGTCGCCCTTAGCAATCACTTTTCCTTCATTCAACACGATAACTTCATCCATATATTCCAGTGCATTAACACGATGTGAGACGACAAGAACCGACTGGTTTTCCAATCGCTTAAATAGGCCTTCTAAGATTTTTCTCTCTGTCTCGTAGTCAACGGCAGACAGGACGTTATCCATAATGATGAGATCCGTTGGTTGCAATAGAGCACGAGCAATACTGAGGCGCTGTTTCTGCCCTCCTGACAGCATAATGCCCTTCTCGCCGACCAAGGTTTGGTCACCCTGCTCAAAGCGCGTCACATCACTGGCTAGTTGACTTAGCTCTAACACTTCATCAACCTGGCTTTTTGCTAGCTCGGTATCGGCGCTACCAAAACGAATATTCGCTTCAACAGTAGCTGAGAACAGATATGGATCTTGGGTAACGGTTTTGACGTAACGACGCAAATCGCTACGCGAGAAGCTGGTGATATCTCTCTCGCCAAGCAGTACTGAGCCTTGTGGAGTATCTAAGTGGTGATTCAAACAGTTCACCAGCGTCGTTTTTCCCGCACCGATTCCGCCTAACACACCGACTTTCTTACCTGCCGGAATATCAAAGCTGATGTCATCGAGAATCAGACGCTCCTCACCCGGGTAGCTAAAGCTAAGGTTACGCACGGAGAACGTTTTTCCTTTAAGATATGTCACATCGAGTTCAGAAAGCTTTTGCTCATCAAGCTCTGGAATCTTGGCATTCAGAATAGTTTGTGCGCTTTGAATACCGACCATACCGCGCTGATAAATCGTCGCGATTCGTCCTAATTGCATCAGCGGCATGGCAAGCAAGACTGAGTAAGTTAGGAACGCTGTGATTTCACCTAGGGTCAGTTCCTGTCTCATCAACATAAAACCACCTAGACCTAGAATAATGATTTTCATCAGGTCATTGGCGTAATCGAGAACTGGCATAAAGAAGACTTGGATACGCGTTATTTTAAGGCGGCATTCAAGCAACAACTGATTCAGTTTCTCAGTTTCCGCTCTTACCCAAGGTGACATCTGCTGACTTTTAATCAGGTCAATCCCAGACAAATAGCCCATCAGCTGTGCAGACAAGTTTTGCAGTCGCTTCATATGCTCTAGATGGAGCGTTTTCATACGCTTAAAGCCAACTCGGAAAATCACGAAAGCGATTGAAATCGGAATGATCGAATACAGGGTTAGTTCTGGCGATATACGCCACATGTATAGTGGCGTTAGCGATAGCGCGAGCAACGCATTAAAGAATTGCAAGAAGCCAACACCAAACATCAAACGAATACCGCTTAGGTCATTATTGATGATTGAGATTAAACGACCAGAAGCAAAGCGCTCGTGAAAGCTATTTGGCAAGCGGTTGAGCTTTTGTAGAAGCGTGGTTTTGAGTGAAGCTTCTGTGATTCGCCCAGGATTGAGCGCATAAATGCGAGACAGAATCCTAACGACGACCATTGCAACCGACATACCAACCACAATCCACACATAAGTCTGTAGCTGTTGATGACCACTTGAGGAGGCGTCATCAATTAAGTCTATTGCCAGTTGGATATAACGGGGAATTTCTACTTGTAACCAGTTAACGAGAAAAATGAACACAACCGCAAGTAAATAAGAGGTGCGATTCATGCGCAAGTAATGGGCAATAAACTGTCTTTTATTCATAACATTCTTTATTGAGGGCAGGCGTATAGCTATTTGGTGATTTTGCTTAGAAAGCACTTCACGATATGGCAAAGATACATCAAAAGCACTTAGTTGACAATATCAACCATATTCAATAATTCGTCATCGCTATTCATTTTTCGTATTGTATAAAAAACTTTGCCGCCAAATATGGCGGCAAAGGTATTAGAAGTAATAATTCAAAGCTAAGGCTCCAATCCAGTATTGACCTTAAAGAAGCACATCAACTTTATCATTTTCAATATTAAACGAGCTCTTCACTTCACTTCACTACCCAATGCTGATGGGTACCAAACTTCTACCCAAACTTTATCAACATGGTTTGGCAACAATAGCGTTGTTGAAAAGTCAGTATCTTCATTGATTGGCATTCTTAGCACCTGAGATGTGTAGTCGACTACTTCACCTTCAAACTCTGTGTATAAGCTCATGAAGCCTCTGGAGCTTTGCGAACTCGCCACATCAACCGTCACTACCACTTCCCTCTCAGTTGAGAAATCAAAGCCTTCAGGTATAGATAGCTCGACCGATTTCAACACTTGTGCCGCAGGCGCGACGCTAGACGTCACTGTGTTATTGCCAGCAGATGACGTGTTGCTTGATGAAGAATCATCCGCTGGTGGGACAGAACTTGGAGCTGATGCCGTAGAGCCACCACCACCGCCTCCGCCGCCACAAGCTGCAAGGAAGGTAAGAATCACACTACTTAGCATTAGTTTTGATAGTTTCATAAATCCTCCTTGATTAATCTTCAGTAGACCAAGTTTTGTCTGAATTAGGGTTTAGATACCAAGTCGGTTTAGAAGAACCTCTAGAGGTCGCCCATTCAGCAAAATCTGGGAACGCTTCACTGATATCAATGTACTCAGATGGGTGATTCCAAGGAGATGAAATTAAAATACCCCAAGGCATGTTTTGCGTAGTTCTGTAGTATTTTCCACTACTTGGATCTGAATCATCTTGTGCCACACCGTAAAAGTCGCTGACTAACGTACCACGTGAAGTTGGTGGAAGATCCGCAGTGTGAATCTCAAGATCTTTACCCGGAGAGCCGGTAAAGCTAGAGCCATGGTAATATCCTTCACCCGGACCGAAGATGAACGGGTCGAAACCACTCAATGGTAGCAGTGAGCTCACCGTTGGTTGATCGTCGTCGTTAAACGGTAGTGAGATGCTGAATGTCATTTGATCTGACTCAAGAGACGGATTACAAGATGGGTTGGTACGGTGGAACATACACTCATCGTTGATCGGGATGTCATTTCTCAAGTTCAGTGAAGCAACAACAAGGTCTCCTCCTGGTGATGCAACCGATTTATCTTCGCCAGTAAACGGTGAAATATTCACACGAGTTGCGCCGTTTTTCTGCACTCTGGCAGTCTGCAAGTCAACATCCGACTCATCAAAGCCACTCAGTTTCCAACCCAAGCCGTTACCGTAAGAGGCACCGTAGGCCATAATGCTACCGCTAATATCCATACGCAACACAGCATCATCTTTACTTAGAATGGTGGTTCGGTAATAAACAACAACATCATTTAAATCGAAGTCACCCACTTCAGGCCAGTTATCTTCGAACGCTGCAGTGTAGTAGTTAGAGTGTTGGATAGTGGTTCCCGGATCGGTGACGTTAAACACGTAATCCTCGACTTCCCCATCACCAACATAACCATCACTTGGAATGTTAGGGCTGCTTGCTAGACGGAAACGTGTTTGCACAGTCCCCACGCTTGCATCATCAGCTACTCGAATAGGAACCACTTGGCCCCCTTCAACAACCGAGTGATTTTTCAATATTTGTTCATCATCATCAAAAGTCCCGCTCAAATCCCAGTCAGCCCAAGCTTGTAGGTAACCATTACCCACAACATTAACGTTGAGAAGACTATCCAACCCGATTTCTAGGTTAGTCAATAGCGTGATACCGTCATCATCATTGCCGTCAACGTCTAAATCATCGCCATTTGATAAGGCACCCGGTTGTCCGTCAGAATCAGCATCAATGGTAGCCCCTAGATAGAGAGTTGAAGAGACAGCATGCTCTGCACCATTGCTTGCCTGTAACGTTCCATAGGTATCTGGCGCATCACCAAAATCAGACTCGTCCGAACTCTCGATTGGCGTAGTAAAGCCGCTTAGGTCCCAGTTACCATCAAACGCTGAGAATATTGGATTGGGAAAAATACTACCGCTAGAAGTGACGGTTTCGAACTGTAAGGTAACAATAGAAGTGTTTTTATAGATGAATTTAACCGCACCTGATGTGTCAGTCTCTGAATAATTAGTACCTGGGCCTGTGAATAGAACAGAAGTTCCATCAGCACTCTCTTCGGCGGTCAAGCTAGCGCTTGAACTACCCAATTGGTAACTGAAAAAACCTTCACTTTTAAATACTCGGACTTGCTCTGATTGAACGGGCTCGCCATCAATATCGTAACCGATCATTTCAAACTCAGGAATGGTGTAAGGAACCGAGAACGTACCAGACAGACCGTCTGTTCCGTCAAAGAATTCAAAGGTATAAATCAAACCTGCAGAACCGGCAGAGTTAGTTTGATAGAGGAAACCAATATCGCCAGAGGGCTGAGTTGAGCCTACCTTATAGTTGGGAGCATGGAACATAAATGTTGCATCACCAAAAACGCTACTGGATACCTTAGCATCAATGGTTTTCCCATCATGAGTACCGACATTGAGAAAGTGCATGGAGGCGCCATCGTAGGTTGGTCCAGCCCAACCACTACTTCCGTTCGTTGACTCTATATGGTTTGAAAAATCCAAATCCACTATGGTTGCGTGGACTGGGACGCTAACTATCGCGCCAATGAGGTAGATAATTTGCTTGTATTTCATAGTAAACCTCGACTTCTTCTTCGCTTAAGCGATTTCCTTGAAAAGTACGTAAACTCTGAACGGCAAAACTAAATAAATGTCTCCCTAAAATCTGGTGCTACGAGACAAAGGATGTCTACTTTTATTATTTTGGGTGCCGACAAAACGAGCTGCATAAAAGAAATAAGCAAGAGAAGAGCCAAGCTTTTGAACACTTAGAAAATAAACCTAAGGCATTGAAAGTAGGTCTTTATTTCTCTGTAGACTTATTAAAATCAAGAATAAACAAACACTTTCTTCAAAATGGGAATCAATTTGATGAGGGAATGAGTCAACTTGACAGCTTGTCATTGAAAGGAGGGTGAGAAGTAAACTCCAAGCGAATAAAGGTGTCGTTCAAACAGAAGGAAGCTGCGTGAAACTGGAGAAATAATGGCTATTGGCTTTAAACAAAGTTGGATAACTGAAAGCACTAACAATGAACTGTTCAAACACATGGGTAATTAAACAGTTCAAAGATCCTTGTCAGCTGCTGTCATTGCACAGCTGAACAATTATTCTGTGCAATGACTGCAGTATAAGGTTTGGTGTGGTTAAAGCATTTCTTTCGCGATCAAATGCAACAAAAACGTCTCACGCTCAATGCTCATACCCTTTTTAGGGCTTTCAGCCATCGTCTTTTCATTATGAGCAATTGCTTCATGGATGTTCATCCACACGGGCTTCATTCCGTTTTTAACTTCGTAATCTTCGTAAGCCGTCTCACCAAGTTCACGATCGATCTTGCACGAATAGCAGTAGGAAATCATATGCATGATATCTGCATCATCTTTATACCAAGGACGAAACTCTTCAAAAATACCAAACGGCTTAATGCCATGAATGTTCTTTGCACCCGTCTCTTCTTCAAGCTCTCGGACCATGCCCGCAATCACGTCTTCGCCTTCATCTAGGCCGCCACCAGGAATGGTGTAATCGTGATAACGCTCGGTATACAGCATCAGAATATCTTCACCATCTAAGACAATCGCTCTGGCGGCATTACGCTTGTAAACTGTTTTGTTATCTAGGTGGTCGATATCTGGGTGAATGGTGGTTTTTAGATGTCTCATGGCTCTGACTGCTCAACTGAATTTGGCGGCATCATATCATAATCATTCATAGATTCGAGGTTCATAGCCGTTCACATCAACACACCTTCTAACTTTGTACCCCATAGCCGATAAGCAAGAAAACATCACATAGCCTCTGAAAAGCCTCCACTCAAAAATTAACGCCCTTCTATAACCCGGCTAGCTTAGCTTGATCTAGCCCTCCAAAAGCAGCTAAACATGGCGAAATATCAACCTATTTCAATATTTTGACCAAATTAGAACAACCTTTTCTGAAATCTAAAATATACTCATTTGATAGAGCTTCTAATTGGGTTCTGTAGAACTTAACGTATTCAACTATAGAGTTATCGCGTAGGAGATAAACATGAAGAAAATCGGTTTGATGGCTGTATTTGCCGTTGTATTAGGTGGTTGTGCAAACGACTATGCAGAGTATAGCGAAGGCCAACGTGTTTCAGTTGCTAATCCAGCGGCCGTTTATTGTGTTCAACAGGATGGCGAATTAGACACGGTCACTGAAAACAATCAACGCACCACTTATTGTGTTTTTGATGACGGTGAACGTATTGAGCAGTGGGAATACTACCGAAATAATCATGAGCAAGAATCAGAAGCTAAAAGTGAATAGCGCTCCACTCTGATACCCACCAATCCCTCCCCTTTTTAATTCAACCAATTACGTAAACTGGCTGCCAATTGGCAGCGGTTTACCGTATATACACACCAATTGCACACTGTTTTATTGCTGACATTCCTCTGACATTGTCAAATTCCAAGCAGATAGAATGCCGGCCTGTTACAAATATTTACAGGTTGAATTGAAATGAAAAACCATTCTAAAACGAAAGAGCAAACTCACATGTCTTTTGAATTCCCTGAGTTCACCCTTTCTCAATCGACCTCTCAAGTGATCTATAAGCGCTGCCAAACCGCTTTAGTCGTTCTCGCTATTGGTATTATTGCTAACTTAGCGCTCAGAATTGATTTTGTATTGTTGAACGGAAATGTTGGTGAGATCTCAGTGACAGAGATGTTGCAACAGCTGCTACTTATCGTAACTTCAGGCTCTTTTGCTTACTTAGCGAGAAAGAGAAGTGAAGTAAAACACGCTGCGGTTCTCATTAGCACCTTCTTCGCTGTACTGTTCATCCGTGAAATGGATTTTTGGTTCGATAAGATCGCACACGGTGCATGGGTTGTTCCTGCTGCGTTAGTTGCTGGTAGCGCTATTTTTTATGCTGTAAAAAATGGTAAGCGTACTATCGATCAACTTGCCCTTATTTTGGCTTCTCCGCACATGAACCTGTTAGTGACAGGCGTAATGCTACTGTTAGTATTCTCCCGCCTATTCGGTATGGGTAGCTTTTGGCACAATGTGATGGGCGATGACTATGTTCGTGCGGTTAAAAACATTGCTGAAGAAGGCACAGAACTACTCGCCTACTGCTTAATTGCGTTTGCTAGTCTAAAAACAGTTCTTGGCATCACCAGAAAAAAATAACGATTTATCGCCACCAGCGAAGAGCATGATCCGATTCAGGGTCTAACAATCGATTCAGAAAAGTTAGGTTGGTATCTAGTAATGCTAGGTACTCCCTGACTTTTTTTATATCCGTACCTACTGGAGTGCCTCGAATACAGCCTTCCAATACCGGAAGCAGACTTTCCACGATACTAAACTGAGATAAAGTTCCTACTGAGCCTTTTGCTTTAGCCAAGGCTTCCAAGGAAAGCCTTTCTGGCTCCGCCCTCACCATCTCCAAATCTCGTTCAAACGCTCCTGCACATACTCCTTCGAGATACACTCGGTACGTTGTAAGCACATCCATCAATAAAAACAGCTGCCCTTGAGCTGTTTGGTGCGGGTATGGCACTGCAACATGAGCATCCAACTTTCGGTCTATCTGCAGCTCAACACCAAGCGCTAAGCATTTCTCGACGAGAACTTTTAGTAACCCTTGCTCGTCGATCAGTTGTTGAATTTCGAAGATGCGTTGCAAGTGATAGTCGTTCGACACAAACGTTACCTTTACACTTTGCCCGCGCGTAAACAGCCCGCTTTTTATCATCTCAGCCGCTAAGTTTTGGATGTTTTCTACAGTACTCGTTGAAAGCTGCTCCAGTAAAATTGCCCCCAAGGTAAACGGGACTTCACGAAGGCTTTCAAGCTCTCGAAAATATCGGTGCATCGCATCGGCTTCCGAAATGCTCTGCCCTTTGGTGACCCCACCACAAAAAGCGACCGCTGTGTACGAGTGAGACTCTATGCTTAAGGACTCCGCTAGGTACTTCACCAAAGCATCAACTCGACTGATTCCTTCCTCAGTCAATTCATTCTCATTAAGCCGTTTACCCAGCACAATAAGGAGGTTATTAATGCTCATTTTATGTTCAAGTCTCGTTTTGGGGATTAGATGGAGTGAATTATGTATACAATACTTGTTAACAAAAGTATTTTGAAATTCTTATAAGTTACTCGCAATAATGCTCACTATTGCAGAGCGACATAACAAGTAACTCGAGAATCAAAGTGCAGCTTCAAAGCAAAATAGCACGCTCTTGGGTTTCTCACGACTACGTTGGTTAACGTTAGTTTTAAACAGAGAACGCTTTCACACAAATAAGTGAAACGAACAAAATACAAATTTTACACAGAGTTCGTCCATCGAACCGTCTTCACAGGAAGTTACTATGCTGTCTATTTTTGATATCTATAAAATCGGGGTTGGGCCTTCCAGCTCCCACACAAATGGACCAATGATCGCAGGGTTTAATTTTACCCAAAAGATTGAATCTGTACTTGACCAAGTTACCCGTATTCAAATCGACTTGTACGGCTCACTATCATTAACAGGTATCGGCCACCACACTGACCGCGCAACCCTATTAGGTCTGCTTGGCAACCGCCCAGATACCATAAAAATAACCAGTGCTAACCTAGCAATGCGTAAAGCGATTGAAGACAAATCTCTTATGGTGAGCGGTCATCATGAGATCCACTTCGATGTTGAAAGCGACTTACTATTCCACAAAACCAACCTGCCGCTTCATGAAAACGGTATGACGATCTCTGCGTTTGATACGAACGGTAAACTTCTGGATATGGAGACCTACTACTCCATTGGTGGCGGTTTCATTGCAACTGCAGATGAGCTACAAAACGGCAAACAAGAGTCTGAAACCCAAGTTGAGTTCCCTTTCTCATCGGCTGATCAACTCCTTGAACTGGCTGACAAAAACGGAATGAGCCTTGGCGGCTTAATCCTGCGCAACGAAGTATCCTTTCAAGATATGGAAGCCATTGACCAAAAAGCAGACCAGATTTGGAAAGTGATGTCACTGTGCATGCAGCGTGGCTTTGATACTGAAGGCATCCTAGATGGTGGTCTTGAAGTCACACGTCGTGCCCCCGCTCTTTTGAAAAAGCTCGAAGCAAATGCCTCGATTGAGAACGATCCTATGGAGATCATGGATTGGATTAATCTATTTGCCTTTGCCGTGAGTGAAGAGAATGCTGCAGGTGGCCAAGTAGTGACATCACCAACGAATGGTGCGGCTGGCGTTATCCCTGCTGTTTTAATGTACTACCATCGCTTTATCAAAGAGCTTGATACCAAGCAGCTCAAAGATTTCTTAGCGGTATCTGGCGCTATCGGTATTCTATATAAAACTAATGCGTCGATTTCGGGCGCCGAGGTAGGTTGTCAAGGCGAAGTCGGTGTATCTTCTTCAATGGCAGCAGCAGGCTTAACTGCCCTTCGTGGTGGTAGCAACGAGCAAATCTGTATTGCTGCTGAGATCGCAATGGAGCACTCACTAGGCATGACCTGTGACCCAATTGGCGGTCTGGTTCAAGTACCATGTATTGAGCGTAACGCGATGGGCGCAATGAAGGCGATCAACGCATCACGTATGGCACTAAAACGTACAAGTAAGTGTCTTATCTCGTTAGACAAAGTTATCGAGACCATGTACCAAACAGGTAAAGACATGAATAAGAAGTACCGTGAAACGTCTTTAGGTGGCTTGGCGGTCATCCATATGGCACCACCGTGTGAATAAATGAGACACCTTAGAATGAATTGCATCAACGGTTGTAACGCGCTCAAGCGAATTGTTGAAAAATAGCCTTCATTCAAACCGCATTATTGTAAACTTAGCTTTCAATAATAAAACGAGGCCAGCCGCCGAGCTGGCTTTTTTATTGGCTAGAACCCAGTGGCCAATTGCAAGTGATACGCACTTAAAGTATTTACCGGATGACTCCCTTTTACTTTCCCTTTAATTGTTCATTACTTAGCCACAAATAAGCCTGACTAAATTTCACACAGGCATGCATCTACTAGCAAAATCTAATATTGCAAATTTCATTCATGAGAAATATGAATGCACTCATAAGAAAAGATATATCGAGCAAAGTCCCGTTTGGGACGGATGTTTCAGTTTATGTATTACTATGGATGGTATTATAATTGGGTAATTACACTACATATTAATACTAATGTGAGAATAAAATAATGTAGAATAGATTAAACAAATCAATGATGTTCTGCCAAATGATGTTTGGACTTTCGTTCTATGGCGTCATGGTGATCTTGACTCGTTTCTTCCTTGAGGACCTTAACTACAACGAAGCTGACACCATGATGGTAGTTGGTGCTTTCTCTGCAATCGGGCCACTGTTTGCTATCGCAGGTGGTTTCATCGCCGACAAATTCTTAGGTGCTTACCGCTCTTTGACCATCGCCTTCCTTGGGTTCGCGAGTGGTTATGTTTTACTGGTACTAGGCGCAGCAGCAACCAATGTTCCTATGGCGTTGTGTGGTATTGCGTTAGCAAGTTATGCACGTGGTTTGATGTCTCCTTCTTACCCAAGTCTCTACAAACGCACGTTCAAAACACAAGAAGATTTTGAAAACTGCTACCCTATCAACTACTCAGTAAACAATATTGGTGCACTGTTAGGTCAGTACTTATTCCCTATGCTTGTGCTTGTTGTTGGCTTCCACGGTGGCTTCCTTCTGTCTGCTGTTCTAGCAGGCGCAGCACTACTGATGATGTTGTTTGTCCGTAAAGGCCTTGTTGAAGCAAGTGCTGAGATCGATCAGCAACCAGTAAGCACTAAAAACTGGGCAGCTTTCCTTGGCCTATCTGCAGCAATGATCGGCTTAGTATTTTTTATGTTCTCTAACATGGATATCGGCCAAAACATCGTTTACGCGATCGGTGCTGCTGCCATTATCTACTTTGTCTCTTTGATGGTGAAATCGAAGAAATCAGACATGCTAAAAATGGGCACGATCTTAATCATCACATTCCTGACTACATGCTTCTTTGTGTACTACGGCCAAATGATGACATCGATGACAATGGTAGCGATCAACACAATGCGTGGTGACCTATTCGGCTTCATCCCTGTTGCTCCAGAAGCATCAATGGCAATGAACCCACTATGGTGTATGGTTGCAGGTCCTATCATCGCCGGTATCTTCTCTGGCCTAGAAAAGAAAAACATCAACTTCTCTACAGCAACGAAAGTAGGTTTCTCTTTCATCCTGACGGCTATCGCTTTTGGTATCCTGACAATGGCAGTGACTACCGTCGGTGAAGACGTTCTGATTCGCCCTGAAGTATTCCTAGCAATCCACTTCTTCCTAGCATTCGGTGAAGTAATTGTGGGTTCTATGGTAGTAGCATTCATCCTGTCCGTGGCACCTAAGCACATCGAAAACTTCTCTGTAAGCTTATTTTCTGTAGCAATCGCACTATCAGGTATCGTTGGCGCGGTATTCTCAACGTCAATCGCACTAGAGAAAGGCCAAGAGATCACGCAAGAGATCGTTCAAACGGTTTACGGCGACTACTTCCAAATGCTGACTGTTCTTGCGGTAGTAATGGTAGGTATCGCGATGGCTGCATCTTTCATTATTCGTAAGATGCTTGAAGCAGCAAAAGCCGCTGATGAAACCATTCAACTAGAAGAAGCAAACAGCTAATCACGCTGTTGTTCAGCAAGCTATTCATCAAGCCCTTTAGTTTACTAAAGGGCTTTTTTGTTGATAAAAGTTAGCGATATGAGCAAAACACTCTTAACTAAATTGTCCTTGTGTAAATTACAGTAAATGATAATTATTAGTATTGAGTGTTTTCTGGTTCGAGATTATGATGTGGGCATCAAACCTAAGAGAGCCTTATATGAGCAAGCCTAGCCCTATCACATTAACCGTTACTCAAACCTCAACCATTACTCCAAACATGCAGCGTATTACGTTTAGCGGTGAGGGATTAAGTAAGTACCCAGCTGAATGTGTAGGTGGCTACATCAAGCTTCTATTCTCGCCACTAGGCACCACCGACTTGAGTCAATTAGATGAAGGTGAGCGTCCAACCATGCGCACCTACACGATTCGCCACTACAACCCTGTAGAGAAGTTCATCGAGGTCGATTTCGTTCGCCATATCACTAAAGATTTACAATGTGGCTTTGCTGCGAGATGGGCAATGAGCGCACAAGTTGGCGATACTATTTCAGTAGCAGGTCCGGGGTTAATTCAGGGGTTAAACCTTGAGTCGGATTGGTTCTTCTTAGTGGCAGATATGACTTCACTCCCTGCGCTTTCAGCAAAAATAAAAACACTTCCAGAAAACGCAATAGGTCACGCTGTTATTCAGATCAATTCAGCCGAAGACAAGCAAGAACTTGAAGCCCCTCAAGGCATCAAGATCACTTGGTTAATTGAAGATCAAACGTCAAAAACGTTGTCACAAGCAGTCCGCAGCTTAACGTGGTTAGATGGTCAGGTTTCAGTATGGACAGCCTGTGAATTTGAAAGCATGCGTGAACTCAGACAGTACTTCAGAAACGAAAAAGAAGTCGCGAAAGAGAACATCTACATCAGCAGTTACTGGAAACGTGGCCTCAGTGAAGATGGGCATAAAGTTATCAAACAGCAAGATGCTCAAGCTCTCGCAGACTAGGCCGATCACCACGTAGCCTGCCTCAAGACCAAATAAGAAAACGCCCTTAACGATCATTCCATCGCTAAGGGCGTTTTTAATTTCTAATGCAGATTGAAAGAGAGCGTTAAGATTAGATGCTTTCGCCTAATTCAATCTCGTAACCTAGATCAAGCTTAGCAACCCACTCTTTATTGCCTTTTAAACGCGCTACAACTTGTTCTGCGGCGACTTTACCAATTTGCTCCCTCGGTGTAACCACAGTGGCTAAACGAGGTGTCATCGCTACTGTAATGTCGTGTCCGTGGAAACCTGCAATCGCCATCTGCTCAGGCACTTGAATACCACGTCGCATACATTCATAGAAAGCACCAATCGCCAAATCATCGTTGGTACAGAAAATGCCATTGACCTGCGGGTGCTTCTCTATCAACTCTCCTATGAGCTTTGCACCTAAAGTAAACGAAGATGCATCCTCAGTTTGCAATGTGACAGGGTCTTTACCAGCCTCCTGCATTGCGTGTTCATAGCCCGCCATTTTCAAACGAGTACGTTCATCCATACGAGCCGCCAAATAAGCAATATTGGTACGCCCTCTTTCTAACATTGTCTTTGTCATCGCCCTAGCGGCTTCAAAGTTATCAAAGCCAACCGCTTGCTCAATCCGAGGCGATACCGAATCCATAATTTCAATAACAGGAATCGAAGCGGTCTGAAGCATTTTACGTGCTCTCTCGGTGTGCACATTCTCGGAAAGGATAATGGCATCCACATTGTATGAGAGTAACGAAGCAATGCTCTGCTCTTCCAACTCTGCGCTATAACCATAGTGGGCAATCATTGTTTGATAGCCGGCTGGAGCGGTGACTTGCTCAATGCCACGGATAACTTCCGCAAAAACTTGGTTAGTTAATGAAGGGACCAACACTCCGATAGCATTGCTCTTTGCATTGGAAAGAATATCAGGGGCGCGGTTTGGGATATAGCCCAGCTCCTCAACAGCGGCATTGATCTTATCTCGCAGCGCTTCTGATACTTGAGCGGGGTCTCGTAGACAACGACTAACCGTCATCTTGGTGACGCCAACTAGGTTGGCAACATCTTGTAATGTAGGACGTTTTTTCTTGTTCGACATAATTAGTAATTATTATTTTTTGAGTTATGTTACTGGTAACAGTGTATCCAACTGACGTGGAATTTGAAGCCTAAGCGAATAAAAGATTGATATAGCATCACAAATACAAACGCCCTCATAGCGAGGGCGTTACATATGGTTTAAATGTTGACCTTTACTTCCGTTCTTGGAGATTGACTCCAAGTCACATGAAACTTTTCCGCTTCATCTCTATCGACTCTAGAGTATGTGTGAGAACCAAAATAGTCCCGTTGTGCTTGCAGTAAATTCGCCGGTAACACTTCACAGCGCAGAGAATCAAAATAGCTCAATGCAGAGCTAATCCCTGTCATCGGCACTCCATATAGAGCAGAGTTAGCAACCGCGATACGCCAAGCAAGCTCACGCTCTTCCACTTGTTTGATGAAAGCCGCGTCAAACAACAGGTTCGGCAGTTCTCCATTTTGTTGATACGCCGCAGTGATACTCTGTAAGAAAGCCGCACGGATAATACAACCTGCTCGCCAGATCTTAGCGATCTGAGTGAAATCCAGGTTCCAACCTGCTTTGTCAGATGCCGTCTTCAACAGATCAAAACCTTGCGCATAAACAGATAGTTTGGCGCAGTAGAGTGCGTCATGTAACTCCGAAATGACCTCAGCTTTATCTAGCTGGCTTGAATCAGCAATGTTGCCTTTTAACAGCTTGCTGCCTTGGATACGCTGTGATTTTTGACTACTCATCGCGCGTGCATAAACCGCCTGTGCAATGGTTGGTGTTGGACAACCTTCTTGAAGGCTGTTGACTGCTGTCCACAACCCTGTGCCTTTTTGGCCTGCTTTATCAAGTACAACCTCAACAAATGGCTTGCCAGTCACTACATCTTCTTTTTGAAGGATGTCAGCACTGATTTCCATCAGGTAGCTGTTAAGTACGCCATTGTTCCACTGTTCGAAAACTTGACCAATCTCTTGAGCTGGCATTTTCAGAACATCACGCATGAAATGGTACACCTCACAAATAAGCTGCATATCGGCGTATTCAATACCGTTGTGTACCATCTTAACGTAGTGGCCTGTGCCTGAAGGACCGACATACGCAGCACATGCTTCGCCTGCTTCGAATTGAGCAACGGGCAAACCGTTCACATCTACTTTTGCAGCAATCGCTTCCCACATTGGTTTTACATATTGCCAAGCCGACTGATCACCGCTTGCCATCAATGCAGGACCGACACGTGCCCCTTCTTCACCACCAGAAACCGCAGTGCTGAAAAAGCGAAGCTTACCCTTGTAGTTCAACTCGCGAGTCTCGGTATCAGTCCACAGGCTATTGCCCGTGTCGATAACAATATCGTCGCTTTCCAGCCCCGCATCCAACAGGTTATTTACGACGATGTCGACCGGCTTTCCTGCAGGAACCGACAATGCAATAACTCGTGGTTTAGCTAACCCTTGCAATACATGCTCGAGGCTAGTGCCTTTGGTGAACAGTCCCTTTCCTTCAAAGGATTCGTTGAGCAGCTTGGCTTCTGAATTCGCGCGTTCAATGTTGTCAGAATTAAGGTCGAACCCTGCAACATTAAATCCATTATCAAGTAGGTTAAGCGCTAGGCTCTTGCCCATGACACCTAAACCAATCATCGCAATATCATTTTTTATCTGAGTCATGGTTTAGCCTATTTGTTTAATTTGCTTCAATGCACTTTCGACGACCTGTTCAACATCTTGTGAGATGTCGACAAACAATGCTTCATCAAGCTCTGGCTCAACCAAGGTTGCAAATTGGCTTTTCAACATTTCTTGACCGTTAAAGTAATGGTTTTCACGTGCTTTGTGACGATTCCAAATGGTATCGAAACTACCTTGCAGATATACGATGACCAATTCTTCATTATTGCTGCGCAAAATATCGCGATACTGAGGCTTCAATGCCGAACAAGCGATGACAGCACTTGGTTGCTCAATAAATTGTTTATTTAGAGTTTCTAGCCATCCTTGACGATCTTCATCTGTCAGTGGGATACCTTGACGCATTTTTTCTACGTTACTTTGTGGATGGAAGTCATCTCCATCGAAAAACTGAAGCGTTAATGCTTCTGCAATACGGCTACCAATCAGGCTTTTTCCGCATCCAGATACGCCCATCACGAGTATTTTTTTGCTTTTCATAAGGCAAGCCTTCCCTAAGCCCCAACCAAAATTGGGGCTGACAATCGAATCTATTATTTAAACTGGTGTTGCTGAGGCTCGGTTCCTGAACCCTATACTTGGTCAGGAACCTTTCATGTTATTGCCACCAAAGCGCAAGCTGAGGGAAGATAATAACCATGGCCAACACGAATATTTGAAGTCCAATGAACGGCAGTAGTGAAGAGAAAATCTCGCCCAAGCTAATGTCTTTTGGCGCTACCGATTTTAAGTAGAATGCCGCTGGACCAAACGGTGGTGACAAGAAAGACACCTGCATGTTTAGACAGAACACAACACCAAACCACACAGGGTCAAAACCAAGACCTGTAATGATTGGAACGAAGATTGGCATGGTAAGAAGTGCTACACCTACCCAGTCAAGGAACATACCAAGCACTAGCAAGATTGCCATCATGATTAAGAGCGTAACCATTGCGTTGCCGCCACTTAGCGCAAGGATGGTTTCTTCAACAAAATCAATACCGCCCATCAAGTTGTAAATACCAACCAGTGCACTCGCACCGATACCAATCCACATGATCATGCCGCAGGTACGCATGGTCGCGATGGCACTCTCTTTCAGCATGTTGAAGTTCAGCTCACCACGAATTAACGCGCTGATCATGATACCAACTACACCCAGTGCTGACGCTTCCGTTACCGAAGCGATACCGGTGTAAATACTACCTAGAACCGTCGCAACAGAGAGCAGTGGGAAGAACAGCGCTTTGAAGTAACTAGGCTGATTCGCGATGTCTTCTTCTGTCTCTTCATCACTAGGGATAGGAGCAAGAGAAGGGTTTAACTTACAGCGAATTAGTACATAACCGATGTAGCAACCCGCAAGGATAAACGCAGGTAAAAACGATGCTTTAAACAAGTCGCCAATTGAAACGCTGGCTGTCATACCGTAGATGATCAACACGATACTTGGTGGCAGCATGGTTCCAAGCGCACCACCTGCACAGGTTGTACCGATGGCAAGTTTGCGGTCGTAACCTAAGCGAAGCATTTGAGGTAGAGCAAGAATGCCTAGCAGTACAGTTTCACCACCGATAACACCAGACATCGAAGCGAGCAAAACGGCTACCAATAAGGTTTGTACTGCAACGCCACCACGAACCTTACGACCAACAGATTTCATTGCATCGAACAAGTCACGTGCGATACCAGAACGGTCCAAGAGAGCCGCCATCAACACAAACATTGGTACTGCGAGGAAAACATAGCCAGAAGCAAAGCTGTAAGTACGGCTCGCAATCAAAGGTAATGCATCAGGGCCAAACCAACATAGCGTGAAGAAAATGGCAACAAAGCCTGTTACGAAAGCCAGCTGCATACCCGTAAGTAGCAAACCGATCATCATAACTAGCATGAGTAAACTGCCCCATGCGATACCAATCGAAGATAAATCAAACATCGTCATTCTTCCTTAGACCCATCAACTCTTGGATTAGGTGCAATACAAACTGGACAACAAGAACACATAAAACGACAAAAATTAGACCTTTCAGCAAAGCTGGGTAAGGAGCGTTTAATACCGAACCTGATGTTTCAAGGCGAAATTCACCCCAAGGTGCAAACCACGCTTCTTGCGCAGTAAAGTAAGCTGCGTAAGCAAGCATGCCAGCAAAGGCCAAACCAACAATGTGGTGAACAAGATTAAGATACTTACGTGTTTGTTTGGAAACAGAGTCGTAGATAAGAACAACACGTACATGTTTATCAGCCGCGAAAGCGTAAATGCCACCGATAATGAATAGGGAACCACCAATAAATGAAGCCGTTTCATGTACCCATGTGGTTGGGGCATCAAATGCATAACGCATCACAACTTCGTAAAACGAAATCAATACAGTGAAGATGAACAACCAGCTAACTAAGTTACTAAATTTTATGATAAGACGATCAAGCATATTTCTAGGCTGTTCATCGTTTTCAGCTGGTGCGTGAGGGGTTTTGTCTGTCATGGGCCAAATTTCCTGGGAGAAAACGGGAGAGCAATGCCCTCCCCCATCAATAAGCTAAGTTTGAATTACAGTAAGCCGTTGTCTTCTAAGAACACAGTTACTGAATCATAAACTTTCTGTGCGTTCTCAGAACGCTCTGCAAATACTTTCCATTGACCTTTTGCAATCTCACGGAACTTCTTACGCTCTTCTTGAGACCAGTCATGGATAGTGATTTCTGGGTTCGCTTGTGCTTCTTTAACTGCCGCTTGGTCAGCCATTTTCAGCTGAGTCGTCATGTCGTAAGAGAAGTCACGAACTGATGTTTGTAAGATGGTTTGAAGATCCGCTGGCATCTTGTCCCATTTTTTCTGAGAAACAGAGATATCGATAAGCGGTAATGAGTGGAAACCAGGTTGGACTGGGTGAGTCGCGATATCGTTCATGCCCGCTTTTTGGTTTGTCGAAAATACCGTGTAGTCAGCAGCATCAATTACGCCCTTGCTTAGGCCAGTAAATACTTCAGAGCCAGGCAGGTTTACAGGGGTTGCACCTGCAGCGGCAAATACTTGTTGAACTAGACCTTCTGGCGCACGCAGTTTAAGACCTTTCAGATCATCAACACCGTCGATTGGCTTTTTAGAGATGAAAGACTCAACACCTGTTGTTGATGCACCTACGAATTGAACACCGTAAGGCTTGTAAAGCTCAGTCATTAGCTCGTTACCACCGCCGTAGTTCATGTACTGAAGCAGCTGAGTTGTATCTGACCATGCACCAACCATGTTACCAATTAGACCAAAAGCAGGATCTTTACCTGAGAAGTAACCCGTTGCTGTGATATGACCATCTAGGATACCCATCTTAATAGCGCCTAATGTTTCAGTGTGCTTAACCACAGCACCAACTGGCAGAAGGTCAATGTCGATGCGTCCGTTAGACATCGTTTCTACGCGCTCAGCCCACTTCTGCTGAACTTTGAAGTTCAAATCGCCAGAAGGATCTGAAGATTGAATCTTAAGTTTAAAGTCTGCAGCCATTGCTGAAGTAGCAAATAGGCCAGTGAGGGAAGCAGCAATCAGCGTTTTAGTCAGAGCTTTCATTTGGGTATCCTTATGAGTTTCACAGAGTCCGGCTTGTTGTTATATGTTACCGGTAACGTTGAGGCAGATGTTACCGGTAACTTTACAACCTTGTCTATGAGGAGGATCACATCTTTAACATTAGTAAAACGTTTGCTATCAATAAGGAAAATGTGTTCAAAAAGTCACACTTTAGGATGATATGAGATATAAAAGTCGCTTTAAATCAGCGAAGTAACTAGACCGATGAGAATCAAAACAACGCCTATACCGCGAGTCATGTGCCACTTTTCCTTTAAAAAGTAGATCCCCATCACCACACCGAAGATGATGCTCACTTGTCTGAGAGCAACGACCAAGCTGACGTTCTCTGTCATGGTCATTGCAAACAACACCAATCCGTAAGTCGACGCCATCATAATGCCCGCCACCGTGGCTTTCTTGCGTAGTATCCAAGCATTCGTAAACTCGACACTTTGGTTAGTTGCCAGTAACCAAATACTCAGCGGTATCACTATTGCCCAAAACTGAATGCCTAAATAGAAAATTGCAGTGTGTTTATTGGTAATAACCGTTGTGCTTAAAGGCTCCAATAACAGCAGCGCTTCTTTATCAATAATGGAATAGCCTGTGGTGCCGATAGCGGCGATAAGTGCCCAAAGCACGCCAAGGTTCAGGTAGGCCTTGAGCCTTAGTTCTGAGAATTGTTTAAGTGGGACAAACAAGCAACCCAATGTAATCAGTGCAAATCCAACCCATTGATTAACCGTAAGATCATAACCAATCAATACAGTACCCAAGCCAACCATCAACACAGGCAACGCTCGTGCCATCGGATAAATCACACCAATATCAGCTTGTTTATAAGCAGCACCCAATCCAATTAGATAAATGATTTGGCATATCCCACTAAGCAAAACCAATTGCCAAAATGGAAGTGAGATATTTGAAAAGCCAACATTATCGACATACCAGACAAGGTAAGGAGTCAATATCGCTGCAGCCGCAACTCCAGAGGCCAGGAAAAACGATGAACCAGATCCTTGGTTAGATTTACCGAGAACATTCCAGCCCGCATGCAACAAAGCGGAGATAATGACGATAACAATGGCAGAGAATTCCATTTCTTTCCTAATTAAATTGGTAAATAACTAAATAAAAGCAATAGCTTAATTGAAGAGATAAAAAAGGTCTCTGAATGAGAGACCTTAAATCATTGAAACCGGACGCCCCTACAGAATTAGGAGAGACCCGCTAGTTAACAACACTATATCGGTTTGATTAGCGCTCGAGCCGGGCTATCGATTCAATACTGATTGCGTCATGGCGCCAATACTCAATATCACAATCAATCAAGTCGCCGTTTTGGTTGTAGTTAATACGCTCTACCACCATAGCCGGAGAACCTGAAGTCGCACGCAGAGCTTGTGCTGTTTCGCCCAATAGCGACGTTGTGCTCACGCGATAACGGATCTTCTGATACACCACACCAAAATGCTCACGGTAAATGTCCGTCAGTGATTTCGATAAATCATGTTCAAGCAAATTCGGAAAAAGCTCTGGTCGGATATAGTTTGTCACATACACAACTGGCCTATCTTCAAGATAACGAACTCTATCTACACGATAAACGTCTGAAAAAGCAGGCAGTTCAAGGAGCTTCGTCGCTTCCTTAGTAGCTAACATCCCTTTGGCTGCGATCAGCTCAGTTTTCGGCTGTCGATTCTGCGACAACGCCATGTTGGTGAAGTTTAGCGTTTGAGTTGGGTCGTAGCGAAGTGGCGCTGGTGAGATAAACCAACCACGTCGGTCTTCTCGATAAATGCGCCCTTCCGCTTCAAGTGAGGATAACGCTTCACGTAGCGTCACTCTGGTCGTATCGAACGACTCAGCCAACTTACGTTCCGCAGGCAGCTTTTGTCGCGGTGTTAACATCCCAGACTCTATCTGCTCTACGATGACATCTTTGATTTTTACGTACTGCACTTAATTTCCTTCATTCTTATTCTTGTCGTCAGCCACTCCTTGGCCAACTGCAATATAAAATGGTTCGCTAGCGCTTGCGCCAAGCTTGGGTGCGCTTCTCAAATAACTTATTGATTAACATATGAATCAACTTCGCACTCGCTGCAGATATCATGATCATTACCGCCATGGCTGCTGCTGCACCGGTTTGCCCCGCGTCGTCCATATTCAGTACTGAAACTGACGCAGGTATCGTATCGGTAGAATACAAGAATACTACCGCAGATGTGGTGGTAAGTGCATTAATAAACAGGTATGTCGCAATATCTAAAATCGCAGGCAGGCAAACTGGTACCGTTACTTTAAAGAACAACTTGTATTGCGGTAAGTTTACCGAGGCTGCGGTGGCTTCAATTTCCGCAGGCAGCTGCTTCAATGCAGTTAATGCCGTCATGTGACCTACCGTGTAGTAGTGAACCACAGTGTTTATCACCAAGAACGCCATTGTGCCATACAAGAAGTTAAGTGGATTACTCAAGTCATTGAAGTAAAAGATGTAGCCCAAACCCAGTACCATCCCCGGAACCGCCATAGGTACAACACTGAGCATCTGCATTGCCTGACGAACAGGACCAAACGCTCTGCCTTTCTCGATACAGTAGGCGCCTAAGAAAATAAGTATGGTACCGATTATCGCTGTCCATGCACCTAACGTTAATGAGTTGAAGAATGGAGTCCAACCATAGGTGCTCATTTCTGCAAAGTTATAGTTATTCAGTGTAAGGGCTTTGTTCCAGGGCCAAAAAGTGACCATGGAGCCGTATACCGCCATACCGAGAACAATAACCACAGCCGCGGATATCACTACGCAGTACAGAAAACATGCACCGTCACGCAGGGCGTTCGGCTCTGGCTGGTAGGCGACGGAGCGAGTATCAAACAAACTCTTCTGCTTCTTTTGCACCCAACGATCAACGGTAAAGGCTAACAATGCAGGCAATAGCAATAAAATACTGGTCACCGCCCCCATCGAGAAGTTTTGCTGACCAACTACCTGCTTAAAAATATCCGTCGATAGAACATTGTAGCTACCACCAATGACCTTCGGCACACCAAAGTCACAAACCACCAGCGTAAACACCACGATAAGTGTACTGATCAGCCCATACTTGGCTGCAGGTAGCGTCACCATGAAGAAGGTTTTGAAAGATGATGTATTCAGTGCGCGAGCCGCTTCATACAAGCGTGCATCCGAGGTTCTTAATGAGGTAGTAAGAATCATTAGAGCGTGTGGAAACGTCCAGAATATCAAACCTAGTGAGATGCCAATCAAGCCATATACCGAGTTGTCGCCTAAGACTTCTTTAGCGATGCCTTGGTTACCAAACAGAAAAATCAAACTGATTGCTGGAAGCAGCGACGGTGCAAGGATAGGCGCAGAGCCCAACACCTGAAATAGCCCCTTAAAAGGCATACATGAGCGAGTCAAGGCATAAGCATAACCAAAGGCCAGGACACCAACGACAACTGTTACCAGTATGCCAAGCGTAAATGTGTTACCCACGGATTGCCAAAGGCTTTGCGAAGCGAAATACGTAGCGAAGTTCTGTAGACCTACAAATTCGCCATCCGCATTCTGAACGCTTTTTTTCAGCATCGCCCACAAAGGCATCAGGATAAACAGCGTCATGACTACAGACAGAAATGCCAACAGCCCAAATAGAATCACATTGTCCGTGCTTAACCGAGCCAGAAAAGGCTGTACTCGTCGTTGAAGTAGCAGCTTAGATTGCATCATTTGAGTCGATTCCATGATTGTTTACGCCGCCTCGTCTTTCATCACTTGAACACTTTTCGATGGATAAGCTCGTAAGCCTTCTTGATCAAACGCTACATAACGAATATCACTGCGACGCAGTTTCAATCGATCGAACTCTTTGACTGGCACATCAACGATGATCTCTTTCGCAGTAGAGTCATGCTGCAATTGACATTCGATGCGATAAAACGCGCCCAAAAACTCGCTCGAAAGGATTCTGACTGGTAGCGACTCATTAAAACGGTCAACGAACTGGATTTGCTCAGGACGCACAGCAATATCAAATACGTCCCCCTGCTTTGGAGTCAGATTGTCTAATCCAGGAAGTGGCAACATAGACTCAGCAATACGCATCTTGCCCTGCACAGCCACAGAGGCTTGAATGAAGTTCATGCTACCGACAAACTCCGCAACAAAACGACTCGCTGGTTTTTGGTAGATCTCTTGCGGCGCCCCCACCTGTTCAATAACCCCATGGTTCATGACCACGATGCGGTCCGCCATAGTCAAAGCTTCATCTTGATCGTGTGTCACCATAATCGTGGTGATGCCCAGCTTGCGCTGTAATTGGCAAATCTCATCACGCAGGTGTGTTCTTACTTTCGCATCGAGTGCAGACAGCGGCTCATCAAGCAGAAGTAACCCAGGAGACAGTGCCAACGCGCGAGCCAGCGCCACACGCTGCTGTTGACCACCAGATAGTTGATTCGGATACTTTTGACCGGATGTTGGTAAGCCGATGGTTTCTAGCCAAGATTCCACGGTTTCTAGTGCTTCTTTGGTCGACATGCCTTGGTTTTTCAAGCCGATCGCAATGTTTTCTTCCACCGTCAGGTTAGGAAAAAGAGCGTAAGATTGGAACACGATGCCAAAGTCACGCTTTTCTGGTGGTAAAAAGGTCGTGTCGCTACCATTTTGCTCAATTGAGCCTGAAGTTGGTAAATCTAGACCTGCAATCGCACGTAATAAGGTAGTTTTTCCACAGCCTGATGGGCCAAGGAAACAGACGAACTCGCCTTTTTCAATAGATAAGGAGATGTCTTTAAGCGCTGTAAATTGACCGAATTGCTTTACAACGTTTTCAATATTCAAATAAGTTTGGTTGCTCATACTACAGCACTCTTTAAATGGTATATACCAAATTTAAACTTTGAATATTTCAGTTGAGTGACAAATTTATAGAAGCTAAATGACAGTTATATTGCAGATATAATAAGCATTTAAGATGCGTGCCCACACAGTATTACCAGCCCTCTGTAGCGATAAAAACTGACATGAGGGCCGAGTTTAGTCTTAGTTTAGATAATAAGATTGACCTATGACTCCACCTTATCGGCCTTGCCTGCTGCACCAGCCAGCTTTGCCAATTGCTTATCTAGCCACCATGGCGCCTTTCCTGAGTCTTCTGCGTTTTCTTTTCTACGTACTGCATTGCGCACCGTCATCGCCCCTACCCAACGGAATGGCTCAGGCGGGAAATGCCCAAGCGGTCCTTTGGTTAATCCGCAGCAGGTCCAAGCGTTGTCAGTGCCGAGTACCATAGATGACAGAATCTTTCCGCCCATACGAGTTTGAGCAACACCATTACCTGAGTAACCGAGTCCATAATAGATGTTGTTTTGGCCTTTTAGATTACCGAAAAATGGTAATCCTGTTACTGAACGATCCGATCCCCCCGACCAGTTGTAATCAAATTCACTCTGCGCCAGCTTGGGAAACAACTTTTGGAAGGATTGATTCAGAATCGGCAGGTAGTTTGTCTTTTGGTTAAACATGCTTTCAACTTGATTGGCAAACGAGAATTTATTGCCACCTTTGCCCAGCATCAATCGTCCATCCTGAGTATCTCGGTAATAGTGGACAAAGATACGTGAATCCACCACTGCCGCTCCTTTCTCTGGGCCAAATTGCTGGAGCTTTTCAGGGATGGGCTTAGTAACGACCATGTCTGATGAAACAACCACAATACTGCGTTTAAACTCTTTAAAGTGATCGAGCATCCATGCGTTGAGCGCCAAAATCACTTTATCGGCAAATACAGATCCACCCTTGGTTTGGATTCGAGCTGGGGCTCCATAATCAAGCGAAGTCATCTCCGTGTTTTCGTGAATTTCTACACCCAGTTCGAGAGCAACCCGACGTAAACCTCTCGCTAATAGAGCAGGTTGCACACTGCCTGCGGCTTCCGAGTAATAACCTTCAATATGACGCTCTGATCCCGCTTTATCAGACAAAGACTCGTCACACTTCTTCCAACTATTGATGCCTTGCTTAACCAACTCATTCACAACCGGCTGCATTCCACCTTTTTGTGCTTCGTTGGTTGCCGTGTAATACGTCCCGCTGCGGTACAAATGTGCGTCTATGTTGTGCTCGTTACAGAAAGCTTCGATCTCGTAAATGACCTTTTCCGATTCTTTAACTAGCCATTTTGCTTGCTCTTTTCCATAGAGCTTTTTCAACGTTGGATACTTAGTCGACCACGTCAGCATACAACCACCGTTCGCACCAGAAGCACCACTGCCACACAAGCCTTTTTCAATCACCACAACATGCTTTTGAGGTTGCTGTTGTTTAATTAAAATTGCCGTCCATAACCCTGTGTAACCACCGCCGACAATCGCAATGTCGCAGTTGATGTCTTTTTGAAGTGGGTTGGCTGAGTCTAACCCTGCGTTGATGCTGCCAAATTCTTTTTCTAGTGCTTGCTTGAACCAATATGAGTAGTGCTTTGTCATTTGTTGTACCTTACCTAAGACTTAAAGGCGTAAAACTAAAAAAGGAAGACCGAAGCCTTCCTTTACTGATTACTAACTTCTAACGAACTAAATAGTTAATTGAATGAGTAGTTCGATAGATTAAGATTTTGGCTCTGATTTAGCGTCGAACTTCTCAGACCATGTTTTCAATATGTCTGCACGCTCGCTGCCCATGCGTGCAAAGTCCATTTTTGCCATGTTCTTTTCAACATTAGGGAAGTTATCAATTGTTGCCGTCACCTCTTGGTGGCCAACAACCGGGTACATTTCGATGTAGAGTTCATTTGCTGCTTTAGAGATAGACCAGTCAACAACGCGCTGCGCTGCATCCGAAGGTTTAACAAGACCAACCGCTTCAGATTCCCAGCCAATACCCTCAGGTGTAATCACAGATAGCGGTGCACCTTGAGTTTTCAGCTTAGCGCCGCGGCTTGCCATCGAGATACCGATAGCAACTTCACCCATGCCCGCTTGAACACACGGCTTAGAACCTGAGTGCGTGTAGTGAGCGATGTTTTGGTCTAGCTTCTGCATGTAGTTCCAACCTTGGTCTTCACCCATGTTTTGTAGCCAAGCCGAAACCTGCATGTAACCCGTACCAGAAGACGCTGGGTTTGGCATCGCAATGTGGGCTTTGTAAATCGGCTTAGTGAGATCTTCCCAAGATTTAGGTGCTGGTAGGTTAAGTTGTTTTGCTACCGCTTCGTTGAAACAAACCGCATTGAAAAATGCATCATTGCCATACCAAGCTTGTGTCGATTGCGGGTCGTTGAGGTTTGAACGCAGCGCCTCCACACCTTGTGGAGTGTAAGGCTTAAGAATACCCTCTTCTTTAAGTAAAGCCATTGAAGAACCCGCAAGGCCCCACACCACCTCTGCACGAGGGTTGTTTTTCTCAGCCAACAGTTTTGCCGTCATGATCCCGGTTGAATCACGAACCCATTTAATGCTGATATCTGGGTTTTCACTTTCAAAAGCATTTTTGTATTTCGCTAAGATGTCGGTTTCAAAAGCGGTGTAAACCGTCACTTCCTGTGCCGCATAAGCGTTACCAGCTAATAGAGTGACTAATGCTGCAAGTGATCCTTTCATAAAACGGTTTTTCATCATTTTCTCCAGTCAGGCCCGATGCCAAAGTTAGAAATTAGAAGTCCCATCAAGAGACAGTTATATCCATAAATTCATTTATATTGTTGGTACACCTCTAAACTTGGTATGTACCAGATTTTGACTATTAAGCTAACTGGCTTTTATGACGGTTAAATGAACAAAAAATGGCAGTTTAAAGATCGGTAAATTTCTCAGGGCAAGGGATTAATTTTAATATGAAGCTTTTGTGAAAATGGTATTTGGACTATTTACGACCGTTTGAATTGGTTGTTAAAGTAACCACACAAATTGGTATAGTCCAAATCAAGTCGCGAGAAATTGAACATGAGAAACGATTACTTATTACTGACACCGGGCCCACTATCGACTTCTGAAACCGTTCGCCAAGCGATGCTTAAAGATTGGTGTACTTGGGATGATGAATACAACAAAGACATTGTTGAAGTGATTCGTAGCAAGCTAGTGAATTTAGCGACTAAACAAACGGGATACACGAGCGTATTAATGCAAGGTAGCGGCACCGCTTCAGTTGAAGCAACAATTGGTAGCGTTATCTCAAAAAATGGAAAACTTCTTGTGGTGGATAACGGTGCGTACGGCGCTCGTATTGCTCAAATCGCAGAATATTTAAACATTCCATGCCATGTCGTTTCTCCTGGTGAAACATCACAGCCTGACTTGAACGAAATGGAAACGGCATTGGCCATGGATTCAGACATCACTCATGTTGCGATTGTGCATTGTGAGACCACTACTGGCATGCTGAATCCAATTGATGACATTGCTAAATTGGCAAAACTGCACAACAAGACAGTCATTCTTGATGCAATGTCGAGCTTTGGTGGCATCCCTATGGATATTGATGACTTAGGTATCGATTACATGATCAGCTCAGCTAACAAGTGCATCCAAGGTGTGCCAGGCTTCGGCTTTGTCATTGCTAAGCAATCGGAACTAGAAAAGTGTCAAGGCCAAGCTCGCTCGTTAAGCCTTGACTTGTTTGATCAATGGCACTGCATGGAAATCAATCACGGTAAATGGCGCTTCACCTCCCCGACTCACACAGTGCGTGCTTTCTACCAAGCACTGCTTGAGCTTGAGCAAGAAGGTGGCATCGAAGCTCGTCATAATCGTTACCACACCAACCAAACCACGTTAGTTGCTGGCATGCGCTCCCTAGGGTTTGAACCACTACTTACTGATGAACTTCACTCTCCTATCATCACCTCTTTCTATTCTCCAACTCATAGCGATTACCAATTCAAGGAATTCTATGACCATTTGAAAGAACAAGGGTTTGTGATTTATCCGGGCAAGGTTTCAAACGCAGACTGCTTCCGCATCGGTAACATTGGTGAGGTTTACCCTTCTGACATTGAAGCTCTCATTGGTGCTGTTAAGAATGCTATGTACTGGGACATTAAGTAATGACAATAACTAACCAAGAACCAGCACTAAAGTCGACGCACTTTCGAAGTGAAGGCGATGTGAACACCACACCCGCACGTGAAAAGTGGAATGAATCGCTAAACGATGAGGCGACTCAAGCGATGTTAAAACGCGACTCAGACGTGTTTCTTCATCAAGCGATGTCAACGCCTTGCCTAGACACACTTGAAGCCGCAGAAGGCATTTACATTCAAGATGCGACGGGCAAAAAGTACATGGACTTTCATGGCAATAATGTCCATCAACTAGGTTATAGCCACCCACACATCATTAATAAAGTGACTCAGCAAATGGCGTCATTGCCGTTTTCACCACGTCGCTTTACCAACGAAACCGCCGTTCAATGCGCCGAAAAGCTCACGCAGATCTGCGGTGGTGAGTTGAACCGAGTGTTATTTGCACCGGGTGGCACCTCTGTTATTGGTATGGCACTCAAGTTGGCTCGACATGTCACCAACAACTTCAAAGTCGTTTCATTGTGGGACTCCTTCCATGGCGCGTCATTGGATGCGATTTCTGTCGGCGGCGAAGCCTGTTTCCGTGAAGGTATGGGGCCGTTAATGACTGGCGTAGAACGTATCCCACCAGCAGTCTCTTATCGTGGTGCCTTCCCGCTTAATGACTCTTTATCGCTTCGCGGGCAAAACTCAGGCGGTGAAAGTGAGACTGCATGTGATGTTCACTACGCCGACTACCTTGAGTATGTGATTGAAAAAGAAGGTGGTATTGGTGCCTTCATTGCTGAAGCAGTGCGTAACACCGATGTTCAAGTGCCAAGCAAAGCTTATTGGAAGCGTATCCGTGAGATCTGTGATAAGCACAATGTCATGCTAATCATTGATGATATTCCAAATGGTATGGGTCGAAGCGGCGAGTGGTTTACTCACCAAGCGTTTGATATCGAACCTGACATCCTATGTATTGGTAAAGGTTTTGGTGGTGGCTTGGTGCCAATTGCCGCCATGGTCACCAAAGACAAATACAACACGGCAGCACAAGTATCGCTTGGGCATTACACACACGAGAAAAGCCCAATTGGCTGCACAGCTGCACTGGCAACCATGGAAGTGATTGAGCAAGAAAATTTGCTTGAAAAAGTACAAGCGGACAGTGCATTCATGCGTGAGCAGCTGCTGCAAATGAAAGAGAAATACCCAGTCATTGGCGACGTTCGCGGCATTGGCCTGCTTTGGGGCGTTGAGTTGGTCACCGACCATATCACCAAAAAACGAGCGTTCGACGAAGGGGAAGCAGTACTTTATCAGTGTCTGAACGATGGCCTGAGCTTTAAGGTGTCACAAGGTAATGTGATTCAGTTAAGCCCACCATTGATCATTAGCCGTATTGAGTTAGAAGAAGCTCTGTCTGTATTTGAAAATGCGATAGCAAAAGTCTGTAAAGACTTTGAATACCTTTAAACCAACACTAAACCAATAACCTAAAACACATTCGTCCCTCCCGTACTTTTAAATGGGAGTGGCAAGAAAGGACACCACTATGAACACAACATCACCAATCCAAGCGGTTATCTTTGACTGGGCAGGCACTATCGTTGATTTTGGATCGTTTGCTCCAACCAGCATCTTCGTTGAAGCATTCAAACAAGGTTTCGACTTTGACATCGACTTAGCAGAAGCTCGTGATCCTATGGGCATCGGCAAATGGGACCATATCCAAGCAGTGGGTCGAATCCCTGCAGTTGATGCGCGTTGGAATGCTCAATTCGGGCGTTCGATGACTAGTGAAGACGTTGATGCAATCTACGCGGCATTCATGCCTCTTCAAAAAGCCAAAGTTGCCGACCACGCAGCACCAATTTTAAACGCGATTGAAGTGGTAAATAACCTAAAAGAGAAAAACGTAAAAATCGGTTCTTGTTCCGGTTACCCACGTGAAGTGATGGATGTTCTAATTCCTGCAGCAGCAGACTACGGCTATCGTCCAGACAACGTGGTTGCAACCGATGATTTACCTCAAGGTGGTCGCCCTGCCCCATTCATGGCGCTTAAAAACGTGATTGACCTAGGCGTAACAAACGTTGCAGCCTGTGTGAAAGTAGATGATGCTGCCCCAGGCATTGATGAGGGTCACAACGCTGGCATGTGGACAGTAGGCCTCGTGTTATCAGGCAACGAAGCAGGATTAACCTACCAAGAATACTTAGACGCAGATGAAGCAACGCTTACAGCAGCACGAGAAAAAGCGAGCGTTAAGCTAAACAAATCAAAACCACACTACCTAATCGACACCATTGCCGATTTACCTGATGTAATTGCTGATATCGAAAAGCGTTTATTAGCTGGTGAGCGTCCTTAAAGACACCCAACTTTCTACTCATACAAGCTTCAATATAAAACGAAAGCCTCGCATTACCTCTATTATAAGGTGATGCGAGGTTTCTTCATTTCCAACATTTGAGACAGCAATTAATTGACAAAAACGCATCTAAATAGCACTTTGAATATATAAATCTTAACAACTTCATTGACTCCCATAAGCAATCAGACTAACAATGTATTAACAGTTCCAAGATAGGTTCGAACTGAATCAATGCCTTGATTTTCTTACATTTGCAGTGTGCCTATCAGTAAGAAATCGTTTTATCGGGCTGATTCAGATAACAATAAGAGTTAATCCAAGGATAAGATTATGAAAAAACTCTCAAAGATTATGTGGGGTGGCTCGATAGTGCTTGTGTAGACAGCGTGAACTGTGAAGATGATTCCGTAGCCGGTGGCCTTTACGGTGGCTACAACTTTACCGATAACATTGCACTGGAATTAAACGCAGACTACCTAGGTGACTATGACACTAGTTTTAATTACAACGGGACAACTCAGCGCTACAGTGATTCCATTATTGCGATATCGTTGAGCCCAATGTACCGATTGGCGATTAAACAAGAGTTTGATGTCTTCTTCAAAGCTGGCCCAGCTTACATCATGCACGACGATGAAGATGATGTGGTACTGGCGCTGGGTATTGGTGCTGAGAAACAGTTTGCCGACGACTGGGCAGTGAGATTGGAATACCAATACTTCGATGATTTTGACGATAAGATCATCCAAAACCTAAACTCCAACCTTGTCACAGTAGGTCTTAGCTACAATTTCGGCACAGGCAATACAACCGCATCAGCAGCTGCAGCTTCTGCGGCGGCTGTGACTCAAGCACCTTCTGAACCAATCGCAGAGCCAGAAACTGTGGTTGTTGAAGAGGAAGCTGAGGTAGTAGTTACCAAAGCGCAAACTGAGAGCTTCTCTCAAGGTACATTTGCGACGAACAGCACACAGCTTTCAGACGAAGGTAAAGCCGCTGTACAGCCAATTGTGGAAGTCTTACAAACATACCCTCAGTCTACCGTTAACATTGTTGGTCACACAGATTCAACAGGTGCTGCTGAGTACAACATGATGATCTCTAAGAAACGTGCGGCGGCAGTGGCAGCATACATCGAAGAACAAGGCATTGACTCAAGCCGTATTACCGCTTCTGGTGAAGGGGAAGAAAACCCAATCGCATCAAACGATACGGCTGAAGGTCGAGCACAAAACCGTCGTGTTGAAGCAACAATTCCAAGCTTCGAGTACCAAGAAGGCGTTCAAGTTGAAGAGGTTATCGTAGAGACAGTAGAATAATCGCATTCCGCCGCAATCACGATATATTCCTTACTAATAAGGGCGGAGCACTGTTCTGTGCTCCGCCCTTTTCTGTATCTGTTTGACATTGAAGCTAGCGGTCTAGTTCTAATGCGCAATCATTTGCTCAGAATTAAACAATTTCCCAGCTGTGCGTCATTTCTACGCCTGCACCTAGCATTAGGCACACTGAACAGTATTTTTCTAATGAATCAGCGCATACTTTTGCAACCAACTCAGGATCAAGGTTGTAACCTGATACTTCAAAATGAATGTTAATTACAGTAAAGATTTTTGGCGCAGTTTCACGACGTGTAGTTTCAAGTTTTGCGTTACAGCCTGTAATGCTTTGACCAGCAGATTTCAATCCATCGACCACATCAACAGAACTACAACCACCAGCGGCCATAAGGACCATTTCCATCGGGCTTGGCGCCGTTGCACCACCGCTGCCATCCATAACAATAGAGTGGCCTGATTGAGATTGACCCAAGAATTTAAAACCTTCGACCCATTTAACTTCTGCTTGCATGCTGTTCCTTAGATGACCGATAACCGCCATCACTGTCTGTTATTTATTGTTAGTACCGACACCCTACTACTGGCGGCATTCAGGAGCAAGATTTTCTCTAACACATATTTTTTTCATGAATGGTGCAATTTTTTCCATCTAAAACCTGTCTCTATTCTTACATTCAAAATCGAATGAAAAAGAACGTCAAGATGAGGTATCTATGAATAAATTATCTAAAATATTGGTATCACTCGTGGTTGCACTACCACTGATTTCGTTGTTTGTCAGCCAAACTGGCACTGCCAATACAATGGATAAAACGGCTAATTCAGGGAAAAGTGAAATCGCGACACTCGCGGGCGGTTGTTTTTGGTGTACAGAGTCTGATCTAGAGAAACTAAAAGGCGTAACAGACGTTGTCTCTGGCTATTCTGGTGGCGAGCTAGAAAACCCAACCTACAAACAAGTTTCTTCAGGTAAGTCTGGTCACATCGAAGTGATCAACGTGACCTATAACCCTGATATTGTTAGCTATGAACAGGTTCTTGACCAATTCTTCCGACATATCGATCCAACCGACGACAAAGGGTCATTCGTAGACCGTGGACCACAATATCGACCTACAATTTTCTATCATAACCAAGAGCAAAAAGACGTTGCTCAAAACTTTATGATGGAGATCGACAAGGCTCAAATCTTTGGTGCACCACTAAAAACAGAACTGATCAAATTTGAGAAGTTCTGGCCAGCAGAAGATTACCACCAAGATTATTACAAGAAGAGTAAGGTTCGTTACAACTACTACCGCTACGCATCAGGTCGTGATCAGTATTTAGATAAAATCCTCGGTGACGATAGAAAGGATAACCCTAAAACACTCCGTCAGATCATCGACAGTAAAAATGCGACAGCGAATGCTAAAACATACGTAAAACCGTCTGATGCAGAGATCAAAGCGAAGCTTACAGCACTTCAATACGATGTAACGCAAGAAGACGCGACTGAGCGCCCATTTGACAACAAATACTGGGATAACAAAGAAGAAGGTATTTATGTTGATATCGTTACCGGTGAACCTTTGTTCTCGTCAAAAGACAAATACAAATCTGGTACGGGCTGGCCGAGCTTTACCCAACCAATTAACGAAGCTTACGTAGTGACAACTACAGACTACAAATTGCTATACCCACGCACAGAAGTTCGTAGCCGATTTGGTGATTCTCACTTGGGTCATGTCTTCAAAGATGGTCCTAAACCAACAGGCTTACGTTACTGCATGAACTCAGCGGCGATGCGCTTTATCCCAGCAGATAAACTGGCTGAAGAAGGGTATGAAGAATACGTTGAGATGTTTGAGGGCTAAACATTCAGCAATTAACGCTACACCTATAACAACAAAGCCAGCATAACGCTGGCTTAATTTTTTCTAATTCATTAACAGGCGCGCTAGCCTGTTAGAACTGTGTCTTCTGGATACTTGAGCAGTGAAGGCTCTGGGCGAGCTAACATATACGCTAACGTCAAAGGACCGATACGACCAATAACCATTACAACAATCATAATGTATTTGCCAGGTTCGGTTAGATTTGCGGTTAACCCAGCCGTCAATCCTACCGTTGCAAAGGCAGAAATTACCTCAAACATGACTCGATCAAACGCGGCTTTTTCGGTAAGCATTAACAAAAACATCGCCGTAGTTAATAACGCCCCACTGACCACGATAATGGCCAATGACTTGGTTACCGCCTGCCATGTGACAGTACGTTTAAACATCACGACGTGCTTTTTCTGACGTAGGAATGTCCAAGTCGCGACAAAAGCAACTGCAAAGGTCGATACCTTAATACCGCCCCCTGTTGAGGTAGAACCAGCACCAATCAGCATCAATACAATCATCACCAACAATGCAGGCTGGGTGTACTGAGATAAATCCACACTGTTAAAACCAGCGGTACGAGCACTTGCTGATTGGAAAAACGCCGCTAACCATTGGCCCTGAGTTGACAGCCCTTCCATAGTTGCAGAGTTATTTCTTTCCAGTAGCCAAAATAATACGGTACCCACCAACAATAGAGTCGGGGTTGCAGTTAGCATGATCTTGGTATGTAAATGCAGATGCTGGAAGCCTTTGCGCCAGTTACTCGATAAGTCACCGACCACAGTAAAGCCTAAACCACCAAAAATGAACAGAGCCGCTAAGATAAATATCACCAATGGGTCGTCAACAAAGCTCATCATACTATCTGAGAACAGAGCGAATCCCGCGTTATTGAATGCTGATATCGCATGAAAGAGTGCGTAAAAGCTGCCTGTTGCCCAGCCCATTTCAGGAACCCATCGGAAACAAAGCAGTACAAAGCCGATAAATTCAGCCACTAGCGCAAAGATGATGATCTTCTTTACTAGCTTGCGCAGGTTAATCTTACGATCTTGCCCCAATGCTTCTTTCGCTAATGCTTGTTGCTTAAGGCTTAAGCGGACACCAAACATGTAAAGAAGAACCGCAGACAAGGTCATCTGCCCTAAGCCGCCCACTTGCATCAAGAACATCAGCAAGATTTTTCCTGCCAAAGTAAAGTGTTCGCCCGTATCAACGACCCCTAAACCTGTTACGCTGATTGCAGAGGTCGCGGTAAACAACGCGTCTGTGAAACTGAGCCCTGTGACAGAAAATACGGGCATCGTGAGTAAGATGGCCGAGGGAATAAGAACCGCCAAAAAGCTGGTCAGGATTATCTTAGGTTCAGAGCCTTTACGCGGCTTTTCATCTCTTGTGAGTGTGTAGAAAGTACCTTTTCGCTGAAACGAATTCATACTGTTACCCTATTACAAGTTCCCATTACCAATTACGTAGTTTTTTAGATAGGGTCTCTTTAGGCCCAGCGATGATCACCACATCTCCGATTTCTAAACTAATATCCAGCTCCGGTGCTTTAGTAAGATTAGGGCCGCGCTTAAACCCCAGAACTTCGACACCTATCTCTTTGCAAAGCTTCAAATCACGAAGTTGTTTACCCAAGAGTTTTGAGCCAATAACAATTTCAGTCATCGCCAAATCACTGCCAAGGTCAATAAATTCAAGAACGCGCCTGTCCAGCATCTTACGCGCGACCCGAATTCCCATGTCTCGCTCCGGCATAATGATATGGTCAGCGCCAATTTTAGAAAGGATCTTGCCGTGGAACTTATCGTTCGCTTTAACCCAAACCGTTTTAGCCCCCGACTCTTTTACGACGAGAGTAGTCAAAATGCTCGAGTTCACATCAGAACCAATCGAAACCATTACCATATCGTACTCGTCGAGCCTGAGCTCTTTAACCGTCTCTTCACTCGTACAGTTAGCAACAATCGCTTGTGAAACAATGGCCGCGGCTTCTTTCACTCGCTCTTCATCAATATCGACGGCTAATACCTGTGCCCCAGAACTTTGCAGCTCTTTACACACAGATAAACCAAAACGCCCTAAACCGATAACTGCATATTGTTTGTCGCTCATTTGAAATCCTGTTTAGAAATTTTAATAACACGGGATAGTCAAACCTACATTAGTTTCTATCTCAAAAAAAGTTAGTTCTGCAATAATAAGGTTATACTATTGTCATAATCGCTTGATTTATAAAGGTAGAGAACAACTCGAGTTTCTGCTAATTTCCAATTCATAATTTCTGCGGCAGCACACACAATGAATGAATTCTTAACCCAAGTACAAACCTACATTAACCAGAGCCATAGTGATTGGGCCAACAGTGTCCTATTCATCACTATTGCGAGTTTTCTCGCTTGGGTAGCTTGGCGAATTATCCACAATCGCTTGGAAATTCTGGTACAGAAAACCCCTTTTCACTGGGATGACCTGCTACTCGCAGCGCTGAAAACTCCAGTCAGTACGCTACTTTGGTGTTGGCCGGCAACTGTCTCTATTGGGTTGATCCTTCAAGACCAATTTGGCAACGAAATCAACTGGTTAAAAACGCTAAAACACATTTTAATCATATGTACTTTCGTTTGGTTCACCTTGCGAATGATCACCAATACTGAAACATACGTCTTAGAACAGAAAAACAGAGATGAAACGACAGTACAGGCCATCGCAAAAGTAGCTCGCCTATTCTTTATGGTCATGGGTGGCCTGACGATCATGCAAGCATTCGGTCTCAGCTTATCAGGCTTGCTGACCTTTGGTGGTGTGGGTGGTTTGATTGTCGGTTTGGCAGCAAAAGATCTACTCTCGAACTTCTTTGGTGGCATGATGATCTACTTCGACCGACCTTTTAAAGTCGGTGATTGGATTCGCTCTCCTGACCGTCAAATCGAAGGTACCGTCGAACGTATTGGCTGGCGCATGACCATCATTCGTACATTGGATAAACGCCCGCTGTACGTGCCAAACTCGGTATTCAGTAACATTGTGGTGGAGAACCCATCACGAATGCTAAACCGCCGAATTAATGAAACCTTTGGGCTTCGTTACGAAGACGCGAGCAAGTTAGCTGTTATCGTGGATGACGTAAAAGCCATGCTTGAAACGCACCCTGACATCGATGCAAAGCAGACGCTCATCGTGAACTTCGATAAGTTTGGCCCATCAACGCTGAACTTCTTCATCTACACCTTCACTAAAACCGTCAACTGGGTGAGATACCATGAAGTGAAACAAGATGTGCTACTGCAGGTGCTAGCAATCATTCACAAGCACAATGCAGATATCGCTTTCCCAACTCAAACACTAAAAATCGATCCACAAGGTTTGAGTGAAGTTCAGGATATGACACTTCCTAGCGCAGAAGGACCTCGATAGCACAACGGCTCTACTGTTTATCGACACGTAAGTCGCTTATCGATAATTAAAAAGTGTGAAGCGTGGTAACATGGCGCCAGAATTTTAATGCACCCTGTACCACGCTATGATTTTACCTGTCATTCTAGCTGGCGGCTCTGGTAGCCGCCTCTGGCCCCTGTCTCGCGAGCTTTATCCTAAGCAGTTCCTCAATATTGCTGGCGAACAATCGATGCTCCAGCAAACCCTTATACGCCTGCAAGGTCTTGAAGCGAACTTAAGTAACGCAGAATGCGATGCTCCGCTCATTATCTGTAATGAAGAGCACCGCTTCATTGCTGCAGAACAAGCTCGATCGGCTAAAATTGCACACAGTGGTATTTTGCTAGAACCTGTCGGAAGAAACACAGCTCCCGCCATCGCACTCGCTGCAATACAGGCTTTGAATCATACAAGCTGTAACCAACAAAATGAGTCAGATCCTATATTATTGGTACTGGCCGCTGATCATCACATAGCTAAAACAGCTGAATTTCAGCAAACAGTAGCGAGAGGCGTTGAATACGCTAAACAAGGTAAACTGGTTACTTTTGGTATTACTCCAAACGCCCCAGAAACTGGCTATGGCTATATAAAACAAGGAGAACCGCTCTCCCATCATGCTTTTGCCATTGAATGTTTCGTTGAAAAACCCGACCTAGCCACCGCAGAACAATACGTTAATTCGGGGCAATACCTCTGGAACAGCGGCATGTTTATGTTTAAAGCATCACGCTACTTAGAAGAGCTAGCAAAGCATCATCCACAGATCCTTGAGGCCTGTAAAAGCGCGCTCGAAAAGCAAAATACCGACCTCGACTTCATCCGTATTGACGCCGAGGCATTCCAAAGCAGCCCGAGCGACTCTATCGACTATGCCGTGATGGAAAAAACGTCGGATGCTGCGGTAATCCCTATGGATGTTGGGTGGAATGATATTGGTTCATGGTCTGCAATCTGGGATGTCAGTGATAAAGATGAACACAACAATGTGATTGAAGGCGATGTGTTAACTGTCGATTCTCAATACAACTATATCCACGCTGAAAACAAGCTAGTTGCGACTGTAGGTGTTGAGAACCTTATTATTGTCGAAACAAAAGACGCCATACTCGTCGCGAACAAAGACAAAGTTCAAGGCGTGAAATCGATAGTCAGCCAGCTGAATCAAGCAGGTCGCACAGAACATGTTCATCACCGCGAAGTGTTTAGACCTTGGGGTAAATACGATGTAATTGACCTAGGCAAACGCGACAAGGTTAAACGTATCACTGTAAAACCCGGTCACAAGTTATCGCTACAGATGCATCACCATAGAGCAGAGCACTGGGTTGTTGTAGCAGGTGTTTCGAAGGTGACCAATGATGAGAAAACCTATCTCGTTGAAGAAGACCAATCCACTTATATCCCGCTAGGACACATACACAGCCTAGAAAACCCAGGGGACGCTCCACTCGAAATGATAGAAGTACAAACCGGTAGCCACTTGAGTGAAGACGACATTGTTCGATATAAAGATAGTTACGGACGAAGCGAACAATCTAGCTCACCTCAAATCAACAAATCAAACTAAAGCAGCGACGATACAATGAAACAGAATTTAGACCTCAGCTGCTTTAAAAATAACGATATCCGCGGCATCATCGGTGAGCAAATCGATGAACGCCTTGCTTACCTGCTTGGTCGAGCATTTGGCGAATATATCCTTGCAAAGGCATCTAAAACGTCATTCGATGGGCTGGCTCAAGTAGTCATTGGTCGTGATAATCGCGAAACCTCACTACTACTGCAGAAAGCGATGACCAAGGGTTTGATTGAATCAGGGATCAACGTGGTAGATCTCGGTATGACAGGCACAGAAGAAGTCTACTTTGCGACTCGCCACCTACAAGCTATTGGCGGAGTCCAGGTTACAGCAAGCCACAATCCAATCAATTACAACGGCATGAAGTTAGTCGGTCTAGACGCTAATCCAATCAGTAAAAACAATGGGTTAGATGTGATTAAACAGCGCATTGAAGGTCTAGAGCGTGAGAGGATCAGCGAACAACCGATCAGCCATGAACAAGCCGATAATTTCATTAGAACCACCAGTATTCTCGCTCCTTATGTGGATCACTTACTCTCTTACATAAAGCCGTCAAAGCTATCACCGATGACGATTGTGGTTAACGCGGGAAACGGCATTGCTGGGCATGTCATTGATGCCTTAGAGACCAAATTCAATGAATTGAATGCTCCAATCACCTTCATCAAAGTTCATCACACTCAGGATGGGATGTTCCCAAATGGCATCCCTAATCCTTTACTTAAAGAAAACCAAGCTGCTACCCGCGATGCCGTTTTAGAGCATTCCGCAGACCTTGGTATCGCCTGGGATGGTGATTTTGATCGTTGTTTCTTCTTTGATGAAAAAGGTAATTACATTGAGGGTTACTACATCGTCGGTCTGCTAACCGAAGCCTTCTTACTGAAGGATTCCAATGCAACTGTACTGCACGACATGCGCATGACATGGAATACAATAGAGATTGCAGAAAAGCTCGGTGGAAACGCTGTTGGCATAAAAGCTGGGCATGCCTTGATAAAAGAGAAAATGCGAGAGCTTAACGCTGTGTACGGTGGAGAAATGAGCGCACATCACTACTTCCGTGACTTTGGGTACTGCGACTCAGGGATGATTCCTTGGCTACTCGTCATTGAACTGATCAGTAAGACTCAACAATCTCTTCATCAACTTATCAGCTCTAGCGTAGAGAGGTTCCCCTCTTCTGGAGAGATCAATCGCAAGGTAGCAGACCCAGAACATGTTATGGCTCGCGTACTTTCATGCTACCAAAAGCGTGCTGTAAACATAGATCATACCGACGGTATCAGCATGGATATGGGTACCTGGCGCTTTAACTTAAGAAAGTCCAATACAGAGCCACTAATCCGGCTTAACGTAGAAGCCAAACGAGACAAAGCCTTGCTAGCCGAAAAGGTGACAGAGCTACTTAACCTCATAAAATAGGTATTCCCTATTCTGTATCCATACACAAAAGCCGCAAATTACTGCGGCTTTATTATTATGCTTTCGAGGTTTCCCTCACCAACAAACACAATTATTTCAATTGGCGAGATGTATAGGTTTCGCTCTTCACACCAGAGCCTTTGCGTTTTTTCATTGTTACTTTTACTGAGCGCTTTGCATCAGCAACATCATAGCGAATCGCTTGGCCTAAGAACTTATCGTTACGCTTGAGTTCTCTAGCTTCTAACTTGATCGTTTTGTTACCGCGGTTCACGTCACAGCGTTAATCCCAATCATTCTGCCCATCTTTCAAGCTAAGCAAGATACGCTGGTTACTTTTTCCTGATGTCGCTTTAATACCACGAGGTTGCTTGTCGATTGCTAGTGCAAGACTAGCTTTACACAACTGCTCTGCATTAAAGCCTGTTGCAGCTTGTGCATTTGATATAGAAAACGTGTTTACTGCAATTAATACAACACTCGCCAATACTGCCTTCATTGATACGACTCTTCAGTTTATGGAACACCACACCATTTAACCATTCACTATACGATAAGTAAATGATTTTATGGAATAGCAAACCTTAAATTGAAACGTGTTTTAAAAAGCCCTTACTCACGAAAGCGAGTAAGGGCTTCAATTGTCTAAGTCGTTCTAGAGACTAATTAAGTAACTAATTTACTTGTTACGGCGAGCTTCAACTGCATCTGCCAGTTGACGAAGTACTGTTTCAGTATCTTCCCAACCAATACAAGCATCAGTAATTGACTGGCCGTATGTTGGAGCTTTGCCGTCAACCAAATCCTGGCGGCCTTCAACTAGATGAGATTCGATCATCACACCAAAGATAGCTTTGTCACCACCAGAGATCTGTGCGCTCACGTCATCCGATACGTTCAGTTGGCGCTTAAATTGCTTAGAGCTGTTTGCGTGGCTGAAGTCGATCATTACTTTCTGTGGTAGGCCTGAAGCTTCTAGCTCTTGCTTGATCTTACCAACGTGCTCTGCACTATAGTTTGGCTCTTTACCACCACGTAGGATGATATGACAATCAGGGTTGCCAGCCGTTTCAACGATAGCTGAATGGCCGTACTTAGTTACAGACAAGAAGTGGTGAGAAGCACTTGCAGAGCGGATTGCGTCTGTTGCGATCTTGATGTTGCCATCAGTACCATTCTTGAAACCAACAGGGCATGAAAGACCAGAAGCTAGCTCACGGTGAACTTGAGATTCCGTAGTACGTGCGCCAATTGCACCCCAGCTAATTAAGTCTGCTACGTATTGAGGCGTGATCATGTCTAGGAATTCACTTGCCGTCGGCATACCCATGTCTGTTAGATCAAGCAATAGCTTACGTCCAAGACGTAGACCATCGTTTAGCTTGAACGTGTCATCCATGTACGGGTCATTGATCAGGCCTTTCCAGCCAACGGTAGTACGTGGTTTTTCAAAGTAAACACGCATTACGATTTCAAGCTTATCGCCTAGTTCGTCACGCAGAACTTTCAAACGCTTACCGTATTCAAGAGCGGCTTCTGGATCATGAATAGAACATGGACCAACGATAACCAATAGGCGGTCATCTTTGTCTTCTAGAATGTTGTGAATTGCTTTACGGCTTTCAAAGGTTGTAGAAGAAGCAACTTCTGTTGCTGGAAACTTTTCTAAAACAGCAACAGGGGGTAATAACTCTTTTACTTTGTTAATTCTTACATCATCAGTCTGGAACATTGCTTACTTCTTCCTATATCTATCCTTGAGCTGAATGTACGTTATCTCACGTAACTTTCCATCAGCACATATCTTCTTGTTCCCTGTAACTTAACTAGTAAAAACGCCAGTTTCAATCACTAATTTAAAAAGAACGCAATTTTTTTTGTGTTTTATATTTAAAACACCCTGTATAACTTTATTTACATGCTATCGATTGCGCAATTTCAATCGGGTAACGTTGAATGTTTTTTCACCCATCACTTCTCAACGAAACTGTTCTATCAACAGAAACAAAAAAGCCCACGCTGTTAACGTGAGCTTTATAATTAATTACATTCTTTTCAATGGCTTGACGACACTGTCGAGCCCTTCTATTTTTAACGCTAGGCACAGTTTGAGCAAGTCACCTAGCTCACCGTTTGGGAACCCTTTCTTGTCGAACCACAACAAATATTCTTCAGGTAAGTCAATCAGTGTACGGCCGGCGTACTTTCCAAATGGCATCTGCATTCGAGCCAACTTAATCAGATTCTCTTTCTCTAGCATTGTTCGGTCTTTCTATGCGTCATCGATGTTCTGTAGAGTATCACCTAAACGTTCAACCCAATAGTTGATTGCATCTTTGGCATCATCAAGTGAATCGATCATAGTCGAAAAGTCCTTATTTCCGGCTTCACGATCGATCGCTGCGAACAGTGGTGTGCCATCTTGAGCGTCACTCACCAGCAGCTCGACACTCGCACTACCAACATTGGTGTGCTCTCCTGTCGCAACTTTGGAGATGGTCGACATGGCAAGCCCAAACGGTAAGACACTACTGGTAACGGCTAAAATAGGATTTGGCGTTTCAACGTTACTCAATGCGATACTTAGGCGTAACGTTTTGCCCGTCGGCTCACCAACGATCACTTTATGAGGCGATATTTTCTCCTCTAAACGACTCACCATGTGGTCAGTAAGTTCCTGAATTTCTTCTTGATCTAACGAGCCTTCTTCGGCGAGCACAAAAATTTGGTCAATGACGACAGAATCATAATCATCCAACTTATTCTTCAAGCGATCGGCGTCACGCAGCCCTATTCTTGCCCAAACGAGGTCAACTCCCCCGTCAGGGCCAGGCTGAAAATCTTCATAAGTGGTGAATTTGGTAGCAGTCTTGATTGGGCCGCCTGCACAACCAAACAAAAAGATGCTGGTTGCGACAAGCAAAAATAGTTTTAGAGGATTCATAGCGCACTTAGATTGGAAGAAAAACACCCAAGTATGCTATACCATATGTGAAAAGTTTGTAGAAAAAGGGGCTATAACTCAGAGCTAACTCTAAAATTAGTTGTGTTGAACAGTGTGAGCATACTCTACGATCACTTGATTTCCTTCGATGTAAGCATTTTGGATCTCTCCATCCACACTCATTCTACTTTTCAAATAGACCACTTTAGGACCAGAGTCATTTCCTTCTTTAAGTGACGGGAATACGTTTCTCGGCTCCAAATGAAGTAGGCGACAGAAATGGCTCACAAATGACATAGTTAGCGGCGACTCCCCTCGCAGCACGTTTGAGAAATCAAGCTGACTCATTCCAAGCTTCTTTGAAAACTCCATTTGTGTGATTCGCATTCGTGATTTTTGTGACATCCACGTTTGGTATAACGCTTCTCTATCTTGTTCAGTGAATTCCATACTGACTCCTTTATATAATTCATACCAATTAATTGTCCGGTTTTTCATACATAGCGTGTCAGGGTTCGGTTAGTGGAAGCCAAAGGTTTGGTTTTGATATGCGCTCAATTGTTATCCAAAACAAAACTCATAAGGCAAAACCATTCACAAAAATAATTAGAGCAAATACTTTCTTAATTTATTTCAATCACTTATAGGTAAATAAAGAATACATTTAGCAAGTTAATTTGTGACAAGAATTAAAAGTTCGAGATTAGCATTCCACATTTCAATCTATTCATTCGCATTTATAAAACGCGTTGACTACATTTCGCTTGCTTAAACGCACTTCTGGCAAACTATTTGAAAGAATAGGACGCAAAGCCACCGGTCTGTCGACAATTATTCTGCCTATGATAGCGGAGCTGCCACTTAACAGGATTTAAGTGCAAATGCGTGCCGGAGTGTTCTCTTTTTTGTAGGCCAAATACAGTAAGGACAAATAATGAAACAACTCCCAAAAAAATCACTCATCGCTCTATCGCTACTAAGCGTTAGTGGTGCAAGCTTCGGTCACGGTTATGTCTCGGCATACAATAATGGCGTAGCTGAAAGCCGTGTAGCGCTGTGTAAGTTCCCTGCGAGTGATACACAAGAGAAGAACACCAACTGTGGTGGTATCCAATACGAACCACAAAGTGTCGAAGGTCCTGAAGGCTTCCCAGAGGTTGGCCCTGCAGATGGAAAAATCGCTAGTGCGCAATCTTCTTTAGCGGCTGCGCTAGACGAGCAAACAGCAGACCGTTGGGTTAAACGCCCCATCCAATCTGGCTCTCAATACTTTGAGTGGACATTCACAGCAAACCACGTGACTCACGATTGGAAATACTACATTACAAAACCAGACTGGAATCCAAACCAGCCTTTGGCTCGCAGTTCTTTTGATCTAACGCCATTCTGTGTAGTCGAAGGCAATATGGAACAGCCACCAATGCAAGTAAGCCACTTGTGTAATGTCCCTGAGCGTGAAGGCTACCAAGTGATTCTTGCTGTTTGGGATGTGGGTGATACTGCAATGGCTTTCTACAACATTATTGATGTGAAATTTGATGGCGATGGCCCGATCATTCCTGATTGGGACCAAGGTGGTCAAATCAACCCAACTCGCGACCTAAACATCGGTGATGCCGTTTACACTCGTGTCTTTGACCAATCTGGTGAGAACGCTTCATACAGCACAGAGCTAGTCATTGAGAACAATGAACAAGGTAAAGCGAATAACTGGTCTTATGCATTGGCATCAAAGATCAACCAAGAGCAGACGCAAATCAAAGCGGGTCAATTGAACGACCAAGGTGATTTCGCTCCTGTATACGGCTCAAACCCGGTTTACTTAAAAGCAGGTTCAGGCTTTAAGAGCGTAGAGATCGGCTACAAGATTGATACTCCAGAGCCAGAGCATGAAGTTGAAGTAACAGGTTTAGAGTCAGAGTACATTATCGACGAGAATCAACCGACTCAACTTGATCTTACTCTAGCGGCAACGGGCGACGTTCAAGCAGAGCTCACGGTATACAACCACCACCGTGAAGCACTTGCGTCTCAGAAATCTGAACTTAAAGACGGACAAGTTGAAGATATTCGATTGACTCTGTCTAAATCTGAAGCTGGCCACCACATGCTTGTGGTTGTAACTAAGGATGACCAAGGCAACTTAGTTGACCAAAACACGCTTGATTTCCACCTTATGGACGAGCAAACACCGCCACCAGCAGGCGATTACGATTTCGTATTCCCTGAAAGCATTGAATCTTACACTGAAGGTACAAAAGTACTAAGCAGTGATGGTAGCGTTTATCAGTGTAAAGAGTTCCCATACTCTGGTTACTGTATTCAGTGGGCACCAACGGCAACTCAGTACGAACCTGGTGTAGGCTCACACTGGCAAGATGCTTGGTACAAAGTCGACTAATTGATCGCTCTGTATTTACTTTCATGTGAATAAAACTAAGCAATCAGCAAAACAAAACGGATGCCAAGCGCATCCGTTTTTTTATTCAGTATTCATCTACAAATCTGGTATTAAAGAAGGTAATGGTCTGCCAACAAAGCCACAAACAAGATCATGAGGTGATAAATAGAGAACTTAAATGTCTTCATCGCCATGTTAGGCTCATCGCGATACTTCAATACCCAGGCATGATACACAAACCCACCGTTGAGCACCAAAGACGCGCTCAGGTATATCCAACTGCTCATTCCAACTAATACTGGCAGCACACACACGATGCTTAGCAATAGCGTATACAGCAGAATTGAAGTCTTGGTGTACGCTATCCCATGCGTCACAGGCAACATCGGAATATCTACCTTGGCATATTCGTCACGACGATGAATCGCAAGCGCCCAAAAGTGAGGAGGCGTCCAGATGAAGATAATCATCACTAGCAACCATGCATTGGAATGTAACTCGTTAGTCACTGCCGTCCAACCCAATAAAGGTGGCATTGCCCCTGCGATCCCTGCAATGACAATGTTCTGTGGCGTCGCTCGTTTTAAATACATGGTGTAGATAACCGCATAACCTAATAGGCTCGCAAAGGTTAGCCAAGCCGTAAGCGGGTTAACCAACAAGGCTAACGTAACAAAACCAAGTAAACCGATACCTGCCGCAAAGGCGAATACTCGTACGCTGCTGAGCTCACCCGATGGTAAAGGACGACGGTTAGTACGAGACATTTGCCCATCGATCTTCTTGTCGATCAAATGATTAAATGCAGCGGCCGAACCCGCCATCAACCCTATCCCTATCATGCCAAATAATGCTTGCTGTAATGGCAATCCGTTAGGCACAGCTAAACACATGCCTACTAATGCCGTTAACAGCATCAAAGCGACCACTTTCGGCTTGGTCAGTGTTAAATAGACCTTCCAAGCTGCTTTGTTTTGAGCAGCGACTTCATTACTTGAAGCGGTATCTTGAACCACCATTTGATGCTGTGTTGAAGTTCTACTGACCATGATTACCTCCTTGTAATACACTGTTCTTTACCAAGCTCTCACTTGGTTTTCGTTGCCACACTACAAAGTTTGTAACAACCAAACTGACAAGCAGCATCGCCGCAACTAAGTTATGCAGCACTGCCACTGAAATCGGTAGATGAAACCACACGTTACTGATCCCTAAACTGACTTGCACTGCTAATACCAATACCACAATGACACCCAGTTTTTGGTGCGCTGTTTGACCAAACTTCAACAACTGATACACGACCATTAGCACCGTTATCGTTGCCACAATAGCACCAAACCTATGCATGATATGTATGGTAAGCCTTGCGGGATACTCGAGCACACCAAACTCATAGTTATCATGCCCATGCTGCGCAAAATCGAACGCATTCTTAAAGTCTAAGTAGCTTGTCCAATTCCCTTCACAGATAGGCAGTTGAGTACATACCAACGCGGCATAATTTGAAGACGTCCAACCGCCAAGTAAGATCTGTCCAATTACAACTACCAAGCCAAAAAGTGCAGCAAACTTGATAGCCGCCGAGTGTGTCGTCTCACTGAAGCGAGTCTGGAAATTAGAGAGGCGACAATAGAGTAAGCAGAGCAGAGACAGAAGAGTGAACCCTCCCATCAAATGCGCCATCACCACAACTGGCATCAACTTGAGGGTTACCGTCCACATCCCTAACAAAGCTTGAAAGATCACCGTTGCCGAAATAAGTAACGGTAGCCCAGCAGAGGTGATGTTCTTCTTAATACACCAAGCGACGACGACAAAGATAAGAAGCCCTAACGAACCAGCAAAGTAGCGATGTATCATCTCTATCCAAGCTTTACCAGCCTCAAGAGCACGTTCAGGGAATTGGAGGTTGGCTTGGTTTACCGCTTGTGCATCAGACGGTACTGTGAGCTTTCCATAACAGCCAGGCCAGTCAGGGCAACCAAGCCCAGCGTCCGATAATCGGGTATAAGCACCGAGCACAATCACTGTCAGCGTCAGTAAGATAGTCACTCGCATCACGAGCATGAGTATATCAGGGGCTTTGTTCTGCATCGTTTATCTCCCTATACTTATTCCCTTTCGCTGACAGAGTTCAGTCACCACAGTCAAACTGATTCGCTTATCAGCTACCCAACACGTGACAGCTTAAGAAGCTTTCTTAAATCATGAATCATGCCTTTGGACTGCCCGACTAACTGCGACGGTTCTGAGACACTTTTGTATTCCATAACGAGTTGACCAAGGGGATCAATGATAACAATCGAAGCTGGCGCAAACTTGGTGCTCAACTGCTCCCCACCAGACAGAAATGACAAATCAGGTTTGTTAAATGCTCCTGGTAATGCATCTCCTTCAGAGACAAAAACCACAGCAGTCACTCGCTCTTTGTTCTTCCCTAGCGCTAAGTAGCTTTGGTTCAAGTAGTGGAGTTGTTGTTCACATAAGCTATCGCAGTCTGTTGGCGCAATGTAACCCACCAACCACCCTTCTCCTTCCACCGGCGCCGTCAGCCCAAAATCTTGTAGAGTCACTCTTGGCTCAACCAACTCCCCCGTATTTGTCACACCAGATGTGTACCAATTTTGCTCTAATACAGTTTTAGCGATAATGGCAGGTAAGGCGAAGACCAAAATCAATCCGATAAGTACAAGTCGACCACGTGAGCGCCGCTGTTTAAACGCCGCAAGATTTGCATCGGTACTTTCCTTTTTAGTTTGTGTTTGAGACTTATCCATTTTAATTCCCTGTATTGGCCGCCGCCGATCGCTAACATTGTTTATGTCGTTACAAGCACTTACTTCTTATTCATGTGACTATGTTTATTCAAGTATCTGAACCCAATCAACAACATCAGCGAAAGCAATACTGCAGCCATCACAAACCATTGAAATGAGTAACCAAAGTGCTTCTCAGACTTCATCGCCGTCGGACGCCATAACATTTCATAAGGCCATGAATCCAAGCTCTGAGGTTGAAAAATGAACGGCAACACCTCTTGTCTTGTGTATTGTGATAACGCTTCTATGTTGATGTTTTGAATCCTTTTCGGCGTCGTATTTTCTAGACCAAGTTCCTGACTTAACGGATTCACCGAACGTGTGTACAAGCGACCAGACATCTCGATTGGTAGCGTGATCTTTCCTATTTCTGGTAGCTCTCTTCTGTCATTACTTGCTGCAACGAATCCAAGATCGATCAAAAGCTGTTTTCTGCCATCTTGAGTTTGAACCTCACCCAGCATGTAAATCACATACCCCACCGTTCCTTGATTGATTTGGTTGTCCAGCAAGAGAATTAAACCACTCTGGTCCACTAATACGACGTCAGCTTTCAAGCCATTTAAGGTCGAAGGGGGCACCGACTGCTCAGTTCCAACGCTTGCCTCTCTCCATTCATTGAGCACTGTATCTAACGGCTTAGAAGGTTGCAGAGCTCTCTGCGATAGCTGCTGCTCATAACGCAGTTTCTCGTTACCTCTGTCTAACTGCCATAAACCCAACTTGATTAAAATGCCGACTGAAACCAAAGTTAAAGCAACCGCAAACCAAAAACCTTTACTGCGGAACTTTCGCTCATCATGATTCAAACGGTTTGGAGTTATCACTATGGCGTCACCTACCTTTATCCTGTTATTCAAAGTTGTGTTAGTTGCCCTGCTGTTTTTCATCGCATTCAACTTAATGAAAGGACTCATTCAAATCGCTTCGAGCAAACACAATGGCAAAAAGCTGAGTCACTTCTTGGGGCGTCGAGTCATGTGGTCAGCCATTGTTGTGCTACTGTTATTGCTTGCTTTAGGGTCAGGAGTGATAGCTCCTAACCCTCGTCCTTATTAAAGTCTTTAGCCTTGTCGCTTCGCTAAAGCACGTATACAAACACGAATAATCCTAACCAAACCACATCAACAAAGTGCCAATACCAACTGCCCGCTTGGAACGCAAAATGGTCTTTGGGTGTAAAATGGTCTTTGGCAACCCTAGCTAACAAGACGATTAAAAAGATAGTCCCTAAGCAGACATGTAAACCATGGAAACCCGTCAGTAAGAAGAAGGTGTTGCCATAGATTCCTGATTGAAGGGTCAACCCCATATCTTGATAAGCATGGATATACTCTTCAACTTGGAAAAATAGGAAGAACCCAGCCAGAACGATAGTGATCTCTAACCAAACGATTAACGCCATGCGCTTGTTTTGTTCGAGGCTTAGATGCGCCATATGTAGCGTGATGGAAGAGAGTAATAGGATAATGGTGTTTTTAAGAGGGATACCTTGCCACGGCATAGCTTGTGTTGTTACACCATCCGGTGTCGTGGTCAGCGGCCACATTGACTGAAACATTGGCCACAACACTTCGTGAGTCATTTCATTGTTGCCCGCCCCACCAATCCAAGGGACAGAAATCATACGAGCGTAGAACAGCGCGCCAAAGAAGGCACCGAAGAACATGATTTCAGAAAAGATGAACCAACTCATACCCTGCCTGAAAGAGCGGGATATTTGCTCAGAGTAGAGACCGCTCAAGGATTCCGTTATCACATTGCTAAACCAACCCGCGAGCATGTACAATAACACCGCAAACCCAACAAACAGCACAGCCTTACCGAACACACCACCAGCGCCATCAGTGCCCATGTTTTGGACGGTTAATCCAGCTCCAACGGCAACAAGAAACAGCGCAACGGCACCGACTAATGGCCAATGGCTTTGATGTGGAACGAAATAAACTTCCTTTTTAGAACTCATCGCTCAACTCCTTATGTTGATTCTGGTTCTGTAATTCCCTAGTTACTCGCGATTACATTAGACTCGGCACTGCTTGATTCCCCGACTACCTCACTTGTAATGTTAAATAGCGTATAAGAGAGCGTCAGTGTATGAATCGATTCTGGAATATCCGGCTCTATATAAAATATCAATCCCATTTCTGCGCTTTTATGCCCATCTAATGGTTGCTGGTTAAAGCAGAAACACTCCATCTTATTGAAGTAAGTCGCCCCCATCCCCGGGGATACTGAAGGCACAGCTTGTCCCACTAGAGAGTTTCCTGATAAATTTTTGGCGATATAGTTCGTTTGAATCACCTCACCAGGGTGAACTTCCAACACACGCTCTTCAGGAACAAACTGCCAGGGCATGTCAGGTTTGATGTGCGACATAAACTCCACACGAACAGTGCGAGAGTAATCTGGCTGCATCCCACGTGGCTGAACCGCAGACACGGTATTGGTTTTGCCATTAATACCTAAAGCCTCACACATCACATCGTAAAGCGGCACCAAAGCGAAACCGAAACCAAACATCGCAACCACACTCAAGACCAAGTAACCCGTCAACTTTTTGGATGACCGCTTGGGTTGGTTTTCACCTTTGTGTAGATCGCTCATAGCTCATCCCTCTGCTCAATTTTAGGTGGATGAGTGAAGGTATGATGAGGTGCTGGACTTGGGACGGTCCATTCTAGCCCTTCAGCACGTTCCCATGGCTTGCTTGACGCAGGCTCACCACCTCTTACACACTTAATGACCAGCCACAGGAAAATCAACTGAGACAAACCAAAGGCGAAGCCCCCTATCGACACCACTTGGTTAACGTCAGCGAACTGGATAGCGTAGTCTGGAATACGACGTGGCATCCCCGCTAAACCTAAGAAGTGCATAGGGAAGAAAAGAACATTCACTGAGATTACCGACGTCCAGAAGTGCCATAGACTGAGCTTGTGGTCGTACATATGCCCTGTCCATTTAGGCAACCAATAATAGGCGGCCGCCATTATCGAGAATACGGCACCAGTCACCAGAACATAGTGGAAGTGAGCCACCACAAAATAGGTGTCGTGGTATTGGAAATCTGCAGGAACAATAGCCAGCATCAATCCAGACAAGCCACCTATCGTGAACAGAACGATAAAGGCGATAGTGAAAAGCATTGGGGTTTCGAAGGTCAATGCGCCTCGCCACATGGTTGCGACCCAGTTAAAGACTTTCACGCCTGTCGGCACAGCAATCAACATGGTGCAATACATGAAGAACAGCTCTGCAAAGACGGGCATCCCCGTGGTAAACATATGGTGAGCCCACACTAGGAAGGACAAGATTGCAATACTACAGGTCGCGTACACCATGGAATGATAACCAAACAAACGCTTGCCGCTAAATGCCGGAATGATTGCTGAAACAATACCAAAGGATGGCAAAATCATGATGTAAACTTCAGGATGCCCAAAGAACCAGAATATATGCTGGAACATGACGGGGTCACCGCCACCGGCCGCATCGAAGAAGCTCGTCCCAAAGTATTTGTCGGTCAACACCATGGTCACTGCCCCAGCGAGAACTGGCATTACGGCTATCAGCAAGAAAGCTGTGATTAACCAAGTCCAAACAAACATTGGCAATTTAAACCAAGTCATACCCGGAGCTCTCATGTTCACGATAGTCACGATAACGTTGATCGCGCCCATGATTGAGCTAATACCCATGATGTGAACAGAGAATACAAACAAAGCTGTGCTATCTGGGCCATACGTCGTTGAAAGCGGTGCGTAGAATGTCCAACCAAAGCTCGGACCGCCCCCTTCAGTAAACAAAGAGCCAATCAAAATTAGGAAGGCGAAAGGTAAGATCCAGAAACTGAGATTGTTCATTCGAGGTAACGCCATATCTGGCGCGCCGATCATCATCGGGATCATCCAGTTGGCGAGCCCTGTAAATGCAGGCATTACCGCGCCAAATACCATGATCAAACCATGAACTGTAGTCATCTGGTTAAAAAAATCAGGCTCAACAAGCTGCAGACCAGGTTGGAATAGCTCCGCACGGATCACCATCGCCATCGCACCGCCAGTTAGGAACATGGCGAAACTGAACCACAGATATAGCGTACCTATGTCTTTATGATTGGTTGAATACAGCCAACGCGCCCACCCTTTTGGAGCGGCATGGGAATCGTGATCGTCCGAAGGTAAGTCATGGCTGTCTAAGGTACCATCTAAAGTATGACTTAGAGCCTGGTCTTCTGCAGGCGCCGATTTCACCGGCTTTTCGATTGGTGAACTCATAGCTGCTCCTTAGCATCACTTTGTGCTTCATCCGCAGAGCCTTCCGCTCCACCCGACTGTTTGACCTTATAGGCATTAACATCTGAAGCTTGAATCACATCGCCCGTGTCGTTCCCCCAAGCATTTCTTTGGTAGGTTACGACTGCTGCAATCTCTTTTTCAGTTAACTGATTGTCGAAGGCTTGCATTGCCGTGCCTCCTCGACCGTAAACAATGGTGTCGATATGAACATCGACATCTCCTAGGGCAATAGGGCTTCCTTTGATTGCAGGAAACGCTCCAGGGATACCTTCGCCGTTAGCTTGGTGACAAACCGCGCATCGAGTTTTGTATACCTCTTCACCTATGGTGTTCAACTCTTCCAAAGAAAGTGACGCGTCTAATGCATCTTGAGCCGCTTGTTTCGCCGCTATCGTTAACTCTTTCTGTTCCGCTAGCCATGCATCAAATTCGTTCTCTTCCATAGCATGAACAACTATCGGCATGAAGCCATGAGCACGACCACACAGCTCTGCACATTGTCCTCGGTAAACACCTGGTTCATCGATTTTGGTCCACGCTTCGTTAATAAATCCCGGAATGGTGTCTTTCTTAACAGCAAAAGCCGGCACCCACCACGAATGGATAACATCATCTGAAGTCATTAAAAAACGTACTTTCCGGTCTATGGGCAACACAAGTGGTTTATCAACCTCCAACAAATAGTGCGCACCTTTTACTTCAATACCTTCAATTTCTTTGTCGCTGGTCGCTAGCAAACTGAAGAACTCAACATCTTCACCGAAATAGCTGTAGTGCCATTTCCATTGTGAACCAGTAATCTTAACGGTGAGTTCGGATTGAGAAGTGTCTTCCATCGCTATCAAGGTTTTAGTAGCGGGAATCGCCATAGCGATGAGAATAATAATAGGGATAATGGTCCAGAGGATTTCGACTTTGGTACTTTCATGAAAATGAGCAGCCACAGCGCCCTTCGACTTTCGGTGCCTTAGAATCGAATAAAACATCACACCGAAAACCACAAAGGCGATTGCACAACAGATGTAGAAGATCAGCATGTGGAGCTCGTAGACTTGTCCACTTATCTCTGTCACACCTTGGGTCATGTTGTATTCACTGTTCGCATTCGCCGAGACCGATGCCAGTAGCACAACAAAACTATTCAACAGCCACCCTAGCCTAACCAGTAATCTTTTCAAAAGATCTCTCCTTATCCTTCCTAATTGGATACATACGACCAAAATGTCGGAGCGAACCCAACAACATTCATTGCTGTACCGGCTTCGCATGAAAAGGCTGAATCTCAATCTACTACTCGCGTCGGCACAGCCTTTACGGGGCTGAACACTCTAGTCTTACTTGTCGACTTATACGTCTCACAAAGTCCGGAGGTTTCAACGAAAGATTCAAAAACGGCGAAATTGTTCAATTTTGTTATATTTATGTAAAAGGCTAGTTAGTGATATCCAATTGTTCAAGGTAAGTTTACTTACAAAATAGTCAATTATTTAGAATGGCTAAGCCGACATGTCTTTGCCGTTGGAGTTTATTTAAATCGAGTTTTACGATTGCTTTCGTGGAAATGATAATCAATATCACTTAAATTAATCCCAACAGTAAGTCATACCGACATTAAAAGGTTCAGTAATTATGCAAGATGCTATGAATTGGTTAGCGAGAGACCCAGATCCAAGAACTCGTGAAGAGCTACAACACCTCATCGACGAGGGAATGCATGACGAATTAGAAGACCGCTTTACGCAGCGATTAGAATTTGGAACAGCGGGTCTTCGAGGCAAAGTAGGATGTGGCCCAAACAGAATGAACCGCTTAGTCATTCAAGAAACCGCAACTGGGCTCGGTCACTATCTAATTGAACATGTGGAAAACGCGGCCATCAGAGGTGTCGTTGTAGGCTATGATGGCCGATTAGATTCCAAGCAATTCGCTATTGATACCGCTTCAGTACTGACAGCTTTGGGCATCAAGGTTTATCTGACATCGAATGTGGCTGCGACCCCTATCGTTGCGTTTGGTATTGAGCATTTCAACGCAGCAGCGGCCGTTGTAGTAACTGCTAGCCACAACCCACCTGAATATAATGGCTTCAAGGTATACTGGGAAAATGGCGCACAAATTATACCGCCTCATGATGCTGGTATTGCCGCTGAAATTGACTCCGCAGCGACTAAGCCTATCCCTTTGATGAGCCTCAGTGATGCGGAAACACAAGGCAAGTTAGTGTGGCTTACCGAGGGTTACTATCAAACCTACCGTGCTGCAATCAATCAAAGCCCATTTGTAAAGAACGACATCGAATCAGCTAAAACCACTATCGCTTACACAGCAATGCATGGCGTCGGCGCACAGATGGCAGAAGACCTTCTCCACGATTCAGGTTTCCACAAGGTATTTAGCGTTGCAGAGCAAAGAGAGCCTGATGGCCACTTCCCAACAGTGAACTTCCCTAACCCAGAAGAAAAAGGGGCAATGGATCTTGTGGTTAATCTCGCGAAAAGCGTCGATGCAGATATCGCCTGTGCTAATGACCCTGATGCGGACCGGTTTGCGGTTGCAGTAAGAACAAATGACGACTCATACAAAATGCTAACGGGTGACCAAGTAGGCGTACTATTCGCACATTACTTACTGTCAAAGCCGCACACTAAGAACCAATTGGTCGGTAACAGTATCGTATCGTCTACCCTACTTGAGAAAGTCGCTAACTCTCACGGTGCTACCTACTTCCAAACTCTGACCGGGTTTAAATGGTTGGCGAACATTGGCATGCAGTTGGAAGATGAACAGAATGAGTTCCTATTCGCCTATGAAGAAGCGCTAGGTTATACGATTGGTACTCAAGTCCGCGATAAAGATGGTTTGTCAGCCATTGTCGTTTTTGCACAACTGGTCGAAGAGTTAAAATCTCAAGGTCGAACAGTGTGGGATCTTCTGGCTCAAATTTCCTTTGAGCACGGTGTTCATACCAATGCACAACGCAGCATTGCGCTGGACCCTGATTCACCTTCAATTGGCTCTAAACTTCGCGCTGCACAACCAAAAACAATCAATGGCATCGCGATATCTGTGATTGAAGATCTCCAGTCTTCATTACGCTTTATTACAGGTGGTGCAACAGAGGCGATAAACCTTCCTGCTAGTGACGTACTCATCTATCATCTCGAAGATGGTTCTCGCATTATCGTCCGCCCTTCGGGCACAGAGCCAAAGGTTAAGGTTTATTACGAAACCGTGACAAAGTTTGAAGGGACAGAGACCTATGACGATACTCGTCAGCGAGGTGAAGAATATATGGATAAGCTCATCGAGCAACACCAGAAAGAACTGAACTCTTAGCAGATTAGTGCATTCAAAATGAATCAGCTAAAACAAAAAAATGGACGCTCTAAGCGTCCATTTTTCTTTAAACATTTGATTGCAATTAGTAGCGTTTGGTTGGTACTTATGAAGTGAAGAAAGAAGACAGCATCCAAACGGCTAACACAACAAATACGCCACCCATCACTTTTTGTTGATAGGTACGAAACTTAGCATTCTCTACCAGTGACTTACCGATAGTACCTACCAATGCCACAAGCAAGAAATTGAACGTTAAGCCTAGAACATTCAGTAATAAGCCGAGCACCAACATCTGCTCGCCCGATGTCGCCTCAATATTTGTCGACACGAACTGAGGCAAAAACATCACAAAGAATACCAAGGCTTTAGGATTAAGCAGGTTACTGATCAGCGCTCTTTGGTAGTAAGCCTTTGCAGCGAAATTATCAGTCAGTTCAGGAGCATTGCCCTGCTCTGTTCGCAGGCAGTCCCACCCCATTTTTAGCAAGTATGTACCACCTAATAGGTGGAGAGCATTCAAAGCAACCGGGCTCATTGCGATTAATGCAGATACGCCCATCGCCGCTAAAACAGTAAGAATGATCCCTGAAGTCGCGTTACCTAAGCTCGCAAAGACACCAACCTTGCGACCATAACTCATACTTGAGCTAGCAATCAGCAACATATCAGGACCAGGTAAAAGAAGAAGAGCGACGACGGCAGTCAAGTAAACGGGCAGAATGGTTAAATCGATCATAGGGTTTAGCATTGATAAAAATGGAGGCGGATTTTATATCAATTACCAACACCCTTCCAGATGCAATTAGTTGTATTATAGCTAAAATTTCGAATTAAAAACCAACATCATAAAATTAGCCAAAATTATTAACTAAATAGACAACTTTAGTTAACTCGCAACCCACTCGATCTCTATCAATGTTGTCTCACCACACTTAAGGCGACCTAGGAAAATATCACCTTGATGTACTTCTCCGACACCTTTAGGGGTGCCCGTCATCACTACATCGCCATCTAGCAAAGTCGTGTAAGAAGAGAGCTCTTCGAGGATTGTTTGTGGAGAATATAGCATCTGCTCAACGTGTCCTTTCTGAACACGAACACAGTTAATAAACAGCTCTAAATTTAAGTCTGCAAGATCCAAGTTTGTTATTGGAACAAAGCGGCTAAGAACGGCAGAACCATCAAACGCTTTAGCACGTTCCCACGGTAAGCCCTTCGATTTCAAGCTACTTTGTAGCTCGCGCTTGGTCAGATCTAACCCTAAACCTACCGCTGAATATTGACCGTTTTCAACGATGAAACAAATTTCTGCTTCGTAGTGCAGGGCTTCTTGATGAAAAGAAGAGAGGGAAGAAGTTACGCTAGTACAGGGCTTATTGAACACCACCATAGCGTCTGGAATCGCGTTGTTAAGTTCTTCAATATGATCGACATAGTTACGCCCAACACACAGCACTTTCGTCGGTGTCGCTGTTCGTTTCGAATTCATTAACTTTTCCTGATCTACAACGCTGCTCATAGTTTATCCCTGAACTATTTTTGGAATGCAGAGTTTACCTCATCCCAAAGAGAGAATCTTCGACAAGCTGGCTACTGATCTCTAAATTCTGATCTTTAGCTCAATTCGCCCATTGGGAAATTATCATAAGGAAATCGGGGCATTCCCAAGTGGTCATTCAAAACGAAAAAAGCCCTCTCCAACCAAAAGGTTTGAGAGGGCTTAGCATGGTGTCTAGGACAGTATCCTAAAAGGTAAACCTAAGGAGTAAACACTATGCTAAATCAGTCTGCGACTTATAGGTAGTAACGAGCACCAAGTAGCCACTGGTCGTCAGCTTTCTCTTTGTAAACGCCAGAACCTTGTAGGTCGAACTGGTAACCAGCAAAGCCTACGAACTGAGATGTGAAGTTGTATTCAGCTTGTACAGCTGAGGTGCTGTATACAGTTTCGCTCTTCTTGTCGTCTTCTACCGCTTCGTAGTTAACGCTTAGGTTTAGGCTGTTAGAAAGCGCGTAAGATGCTAGTAATTCGATTGCTACTGTCTCTTCTAGCACAATGCTAGCAGAGCCTACTTTCGCAGAGTTCATGTAGTTGTTCATTGCGTATACACCAGCAAGGTACAAACCTTCAGCGCCGTATGAACCGTAAGTTGCACTTACTACGTGAGAATCAGCAGTTTGTGAACCACGAAGAGCGTAGTCAACGTCACCTGTGTTGTACGCATAGTTTGCAGTAAAGCCAGCAATTGCGTAGTTCAATGCAACTTGACCACGGTTACCGTATGTGTTTGCACCATCAACCTTACGACCTTGCCACGCAACAGCTGCGCCAAGAGAACCAGCATTGCCGAAATCTAGAGCGTTTGAGTAGCTCACCATCTCTTCACCACGACCAGTACCTAGGTTACCGTGATCTTCGTAGATAAAGTCGTTTGCGAATGCGATTGGCATATCAGCAACGCCTGCAACGTTGTAGTATGGTGCCCATTGAGTACCTACTGCTGCACGGCCGTAATCGTCGTGAGAAACACCAACGTAACCAAGACGAGTTGTGAATGACTCTTCACCACCGTCTAGCATGTTCAGTGCCCATTCACCTTTAGCGTCAGCAGTAAAGCCGTTGCCTAGTTCGTGTGTTGCACCGAAGTTGATACGTGGAGAAACAGTCTCAACACCAATATCATCACTGTTTTGACGATCAGAGCTGTTTACGTCACCAACTGCAACTGAAACGTGGCCGCCAACTGAAAATGTTGTGCCGTCTTCGTTGTAAAGTTCTACTGCAACTGCCTGTGTACCAAATACTGCACCAGAAATCGCTAGCGCTAAAAGTTTCTTATTCATTGTCATATCCATTTGTAGCTGGGTGAGTTATTCACTAACAACCTCGTGCTTACGGAGAAGTTGTTACCTGCATTTAACAAGTAGGCAAACCCTAATCGATGAATGACAAAAAAGTTGCATTAAAATATATAAAATAAAGAAAGCAATACTATAAAAAACCAAAAATTAAATAAATACAAAAACTTAGATTGGAAACAACAAATTCTCATTGTGTTTTATTTACAAAAAATGAAACCTATTTTTGCTTTTTAAAGCATAAAAAAAGCATTAAAAATCAAAGCACCCAAACCACTCATCAGACCAATACATCACACCACTCCAAACCTGAAACACCTTGTAACATCTAGAATCCAGTCGAAATATTTAGCTTACTAAACTAATTTCGACTTTAGATTCCGGGAAGCTACTTAGTTAGCTAATTTGGCCTTCGCGAACACAAAAAAAGGGCAACCAATCACAGATCAGTTGCCCTTTATGACGCGTCATTTCACTCTATTTGAAGCATACCTCAGCCCAACGAGCTAAGCCCGCCGTTACTGAACCAAAATAGTTGCCACTCACAATAGGCAGATTCGGTACGGCTTGTTGAACCGCTTCTCGAAGGATAGGTGAACGTGCAGAACCACCCGTCATATAGATAACATCTGGTTTCTTTTCGCCTTGTTGAATAGCCTCTTTAACCAACTCAATCATCTTAGATTTTGGCGTATCGATAGCATCGACCATCTGTTCCACTGAGATATCGACTTCGATCAACTCGGAGGCAACATTCATCGCTGCGCGATACTCAGAAGACTCCGCCAACGCGATCTTAGCTTCTTCGGCTCTACGTACGATGCCGTAACCCAAGGTATCGTGATAAACCTTGAGTAAGCGGTCTAGCTTGTGTGGTTCAGCAGCTTCTTTACGAAGTAACTTCAATGCAGCGAGGTTTTCTCGAGAGTAAAAATTCTTTTGAGCTTCTACATTGTTGATGGCTATTGGGTTCCAGAATTGGGTCAATGGCATATCAATACCGGAAATAGCTTTACTGCTCATACCAAAAGGTGACATCAGTTGTTTGAAAGCCAGGTAAATATCTAAATCATTACCCCCTACCCTTTGACCACTGTGCGCTAATAAGCTCTGGCTACGATCCGCTTTCCCAGACCAACTCGGGCCCATTTCTAATAGAGAACAGTCGGTCGTACCACCACCAATATCAACAACCAATACCGTTTGGTTTTCAGTCAGAGTGCTTTCATAGTCTAAGCCAGCAGCTACGGGTTCAAATTGAAATGCAATATCTAGGAAGCCCGCACGCTTCGCAGCGCGAGATAAGATAGCTTCAGCTTGTCTGTTTGCCTCTTCACCACCGCGACCGTGGAAGTTAATTGGTCGACCAATAACCGCTTGTTTGATTTGTTCTTGAGTAGTGAGCTCAGCTTGCTGCTTGATGTTCGCCATCATGGCGCATACTAGATCTTCAAAGAAGCTGACCTGAACGTCATGTAGCCCACTTGCGCCAAGGAAAGACTTGGGAGACTTAACATAATAGACATCACGCGGATCTTCTAAGTAGAGATCCAACGCTGCCTGACCAAATGCCATGTCTTCTGGCACAAGGTCGATACTCTCTTCGCGGTTGTGGGCAATTGCACGTCGTAGCACTTGCTCACCGACCGCATCGCTCGGTTTGATGTTCAGGTGGCGAAATAGATGTTCAGATACACTCTCACGAGTAGGAGCAAATACGGTTGAGGGAATATAGTGGTTGCTACCTTCTAACGGTAACAAGCTTGGTTCTCCATTGACCATTGCAGCCACAGAACAGTTTGCTGTTCCATAATCAAATCCAATAAACATAATATCCCCCACTCAACAAAAGGGGCGAGATGCTACATGAAAAGCCTTTCAATTACGAGGTCATTTACTATTTTTCAGAGTCAATTTTTAGTGAGTTTTCTCTTAAAACAGATACAAGTGTGTTACATTTCAGCCCAAACAAATCAAGGGTCAGATAGATGAAAACACCTTGCCGAGCGGCTTGTAAAAATAATGGTGGCATGTGTAGCGGCTGCTTCAGAACCATGGACGAAATTATAGGTTGGAAAGGCTTATCTGAGAGTGAAAGAGAGTCTGTGATGAATAACCTTAGCGGTATTAGCTCTACCCACCAATGCCCGCAATGTAACGAGCCGGCTCAGTGCGATATTAGCGCAGGTAAAGAGACCTGTTGGTGCTTTGAGCTAGAGAAAAGAGACACGAACTCTATACCCAAAGTTGGAGTGTGTATGTGTCGCAAATGCTTGTCTGAGTTGCCAATTCAGTAGCCCGACGGTATTGAAAGATCGAAGAAAGAAGCGAGATAAACTAGTCTCGCTTCAGAGTATTATATTTAAGTAAGTATTTACTTCGGCGTTGAAACCTATTTAATTATACTTTAATACTAACGCTGGTTGGGAGAATTCAACCCCACTCCAGCCATGAACCATAAAGTTTCGGATGTTCTGGTGATCAGTGTTCTCTGGGAAACCTAGTACATCATTGCGGTAGTATTGACCAAAGCACGCTAGTGTTTGCTCTGCTGAAAGCCCTTGATCTTGGCCGAACGCAAAAATTTTGCATGAACCATTGTTCTGCCCTGCCTCATTCACCACATCTCCATTACGAAATTCGCACTCAGAAAAATCATAATGAGCTTCAATTACCTGCATTGTATCTTCAAATTGAACACTTTCAGGTGATTCAGACAAGGTGTTTAACAAGGTTTCTAGTTCCATTTACTCTTTCTCCTTTGATTAGATTATGGGTAGCAGTGTAACGCGTTTTTTGCGCAGAGTAAGCCGCTGTTTGAGTGACAAACCATTTCCACTTTTTTCACTCAGATATCTTTATTTCCTCAATGAAAGTAATGACATAGTTCTATTGGGACGTTATATTATTTCAACAGATGGTTAACATTTTCATTGAAGAACATGCATAAAGATAAAAACTTAGAACTGTTTAGATACCTTAAACCCGGTACAAAAGCAGCAGGTGTGTTGGAGTTTGGACCCGATGACTCAATTTCGATCAGTACTCTATATATTGGGCACAAAGAAGAGCAGTACCTTATCTTAGAGCTGTCACAAAAAGCGACCGAGGCACTGACGTTAAGAAAACTTATCAACGTGGATATTATCGTTCGAGCGATTACAGACACGGAACTTGGTCACATCGTTGCGTTCAAAACGAATGTACTGGCTCATATCACTTCCCCTGCACACCTCCTATTTCTTCGTCCGCCAACTAACTTTGCAACGAAACCAATCCGTGAGCACGAAAGATACAAGGTATGCCTTAAGTGCGAAGTGACCTTTGATACCTTGACGCTAGACGCGACAATGGTTGATTTCTCAGTTTCAGGTTGTGGCGTCTATATCACGCAACAATCCGATATTGATGTCGGCTGGAAGATCAAAGTTGACTCGGTCTTGAGTGAACATTTGGATAGCGAGTTAGTTTACAAAGTGGTGAGTAAAAAAAGACAAGGGCAAGGCTGGCTGCTGGGTATTCAGTTCCCTGAAAACCTGCACATGAGTGACGAGCTTAAAACATTACTGTTAGAACAAGCTTTCGTTGCTGGCTTTGTATAATGGTTCGCGCATGCTCAGCGTGCTGTGCTGACGCTACTTGGTTTGGCACAGCACTACGTTCAAAGAGGGAAAAAATTAGAGTCTATTTTCATCCCAATACGAATTTTTGAAATGAACAAAAGCTTGGTGCAATGACTCTTCTTTTATCGGCTTAACAATCACATAGTTTGCGCCAGCAGCCATAAAGCTGTCTCTTGTAGACTCTTGAGCATCGGCAGTACACGCATAAATTGGTGCAGTTACGCCAATTTCCTCTCGCAGCTGCTGAGTCGTCTCAACACCGCCTAGGTTTGGAAGTTGATTATCCATAAGGATGAGGTCATAAGTGGTCGCTTTTGCCATCTCAATTGCCTCTAAACCATCCTTAGCCCACGTAACCACCATGCCATACTTCTTACAAAAAGCCTGCGCGATAAAAGCGTTAGTGTGATTATCTTCCACCAGCAGTACATTCAAAGCGCGGTCAAATAAAGCCTCAGGCTCCCCCCCTGCCTGCTGTGTGACATCAAGTAACGGCTTAGAATTTAACTCTACCGGAATTTCTATGATGAACTCCGATCCTTGATCTTTCATACTGCGAACTTGGATATCCCCTTCGAGCATATCGACTAAGTTCTTAACGATCGTGAGCCCTAATCCGGTCCCGCCGTATTCACGTGTTGTCGTCTCTTCAGCTTGGACAAAAGGTTCAAAAACAGCATCAATTTTACTCTCGTCAATACCAATACCGGTATCTTGCACTCGTACGATCAAACTGGCTTTGTTGGTATTGAAGATACTTTCAAGCTCAAAGCTGACCGAGATGCCACCTTGATGGGTAAACTTAAGTGCATTGCTCAGCAAATTAAACATTATTTGATTTAAGCGCACTTGGTCAGTGTTGATTTCCATGTCGTCAGCCAAGTGATTCACGATCGTGAATGTGATCGATTTATCCTCACAAAGTGGACGGTAGATACTATCCAAGGTGTTAATCAACTCCGCCAAGCGGAAGTCTTTCTTTTGAATATTGAATTGCCCTTGTTCGATCTTTGAAAAATCCAAAATGTCGTTCAATACCGCTAGCAGATGCTCTGCACTGTTACAGAGTACATCGACCTGCTCTTTATTATCTTCATTGTGCATAGAGCGTTTAAGAAGCTGAGATACACCCAATATGCCATTGAGTGGTGTTCGGATTTCGTGACTCATCTTCGCCAAGAAATCTGCTCGAACGTTGGCAAGATGCTCTGCCTCTTCTCTCGCTCTATCCGCTTGTCTTTCAGCTTCCACCAACTTAGTAATGTCTTGCCCTTGAACCACAACCCCTGTGATGCCGTGCTCAACCCGGATAGCCGACATGTTCCAACGGAACACCTTCTCACCAATCGGTACGTTAATTCCTGTTAGCTTTGCGCCCTGAACCACCATTTGGATATTCGGTAGCATACGCAGTTCAAAATCATGGGCAATTGCACCGTAATTATCATCTTCATCAAACAGCGCCATACGAGCCGCTGGATTCATCTGGATTAAATCGCCTTTTTCAGACCAAACCAAAATAGGAGAATGCGCAAAGTTAAAGAGATCTTGGAATTTTTGATTCTGCTCGGACAAGCGTTCAAAGGTATCTTCTAGAGTGCAGCCTATATGATGAAACTCGAAAATATTCGACCCATCGAACTTGTTAAACTCTTCGCTATCACTCGCTGAGCGGGTAAAGTGCATCAACTTATCGAGCTCCGCCGCCACTCTTCTTTGAATCCAAGTACGAGCGAAGAAGTACATAAACACAATCACGACAACAACAACGATGATGGCGCGCTCATAGTTTTCTTCTAAGGCGATAAAATTGGTGTTCTTTTGTACCGCACGAATAACCAGTGGAGTATCTACAGCGTTGATCTTAATTGTCGCCACTGTGACGAAATGACGAGGCAACTGCTCGTAAATTTTGTATTCAAGAATATCCTTTATCGTATACGTCTCATCGCCACTGAACGTCGAGGTTACCGGCGTTCCATGCGCTTCAATTACGATATTCTCACAGTTACTGCCCTGTTGTATCGACTCTGCAAGAGAGAAATTATTGTCGAGTACAATAGCAATATAAAGCTGACCGAGAACTTCGCCAGTCTTGTTATCAACAATGGGGGTTCGTCGAGCCAACAAGTGACGTTTACCAATCTCGGTCATTACTTGGATAAAGTGCCAGTTACTGCTAAAAGAGACCTCATCAGAAATATGCTCTAGGTTGTTTCCATCTAAACCATAAAACTGAGCGTTGCCATCTTCCCATACCAACCCGTCGTGTGTTGAGACAAAACGTAGATCAGGAGCATAATCGGGCTCTCGCTGATCTACGCCAAAGAAGAAGTAGTTCAACACCTCTTCGTCGCCCGTAGCAAAATACTCACGTAGGGTGTCACTGTGTGAGCTACTGTCTTGATGAATCTGTAAGACAGACAAACGATAATCAAACATGTTTTGAATCAGACTCGACGTCTGTTGAACCGTTCGATTAGTCTCTTGTTTTACAATGTTACTGCTGGTTTCATAATTATGAATAAGCACGCCAAGTGCCATCACGCCTATCACTAAGATAATGATACGCGTAATAAGCTTAGCTAATGTGTTCCTAGGTGTACTGGCGTAGCTTTTCTTCATTATTGACCTGAGTATCTAAATGCTCGCTGTTTCAGTTCAGAAATGCGTTCTGGGGAGTCTTCTTTAGTCACGATTTCAAAATCACCAGAGTAAACAGTAGGAACGGCTTCCCCGGCAAGGTCCCACTTAATAGCCTCTGCCATTGCGATCCCCGTATCGTCGTTCATACGCATAACAGTGACATCAAGGTCACCTCTTTCAATCGCTTCAAGCTCAGCAGAGCCGCCGCCCCAACCGTTAACTAAGATATCTCGACCCGATTCTCGAATCGCATCCGCTGCGCCTAAAGCGACATCGGTTGCACATGCATAAATAAAGTCTAGGTCTTTATCGTTCTCTATGCTGATTTTAGCCGCTCGGTAACCACTCTCTTTGTCCGATCTTGTGTAGAAAGAGGATTTTAAATCAAAGTTCGTATCACTGTTTACATCGTGAATGAAGGTATCACCACGGGCATCACTAATATAACCTTCTGAACGATACAGTACCGAATATTTGCTGTTCGGTTTGCTGACTTCTTTGAAGTAATTCGCTAATTTTAAACTGCCTGTTGCATGGTCAAAACCAACATACATGAAGGGTTGCCTATCAGCCCATGCACGAACTGGCGTAGTGATGTTCTGCAGAATAAGTTTGGTATCGGTAGAGCTCAATACGTGCTCAATAAATTTACGATGGCGCGTCGTATCTAGCGTAAAGATCAAATAATCGGTTTTATTTTCTATCGCTTCTTGTAACGAGATACTTTGCTGCGCGAGATCCGCGTTCACTCTCGTAAACACTTGGTTAATTTGATAATTAATTCTCAGTTTATCAAGTCGCTTTTCAAAAGCTTGGATGTTACGAACCCAATAATCAGAGATTTGTTGGCCCGGATACACGACAGAAATCGTGATCGGATCATCCTGGACTCGTTTCAGTGGAACGGGGTGGTTTTGCACAGCCTGGACCATTTTATCGGTTAAGGCTTTTTGTTCAGGAAAGCTAGAAAGGTAGTCTTGGTACTCCCAATATCCGTTAAGGACATGGGTTCCGTGGGAGAGAGCGGACGCAGAAAATACGGCTAGTCCAAACAACATCAATAAACGTTTCATATTTTTCTCGTTTTATATGAGCTACTTTGGCTCATTTTTTAACCTAGCATGACACCATCTCTTTGAATGGCTGAAAGATATTATGTAGGACAACGAGGATAAATGATAGCGGCTAGAGCTAATTAGAACGACATTCTAAATGAGTAATATATCAAATGAGAGCGGTAACGGAAAAACTTTAGTGTCACGTGGCTAAACACGCCTTCCTAATTTTATATTTTTCAAATAAAAATCAACTATTTAATAAAAACTATCTCGGAATTTTCATTTATTACGATTTTATCAGTAGCCACTATTTTAGGTATGAATTATGAGACTTCGATATATTGCATGTTGTCGTCTTGCCACTCAATGATAAGTTTGAGTGATGCTAACTTTTCTTTACGTAACTTAGGTAATTGTTTGATCGCGTATTCGGTTTTCAGAGCCTCACTTTTCGACTGGGTCTTCATACTCCAAACTAACTTCAGCGGCCCCTTGCCTTTTAGGGCTTTGGCACCTTTACCAGTTTGGTGCTGCTCAAAGCGGCGTTGTAGATTATTGGTGACACCACAATATAAAGCGTTATGACGATTGCGGATCAGGTACACGACCCAATCCGCCTTATTCTCAGATTCAGACATTTAAAGCAGAGATTCAACCAGAGCTTTCAACTCAGCGACTTCAGCTCTTAAGCTTGCAACCTCAGACTCTAGCTCTTCCAGCTTCTCATTCGACGCTGACGGTGCTGCAACACCTGCAGATGCCGTCGCAAACGCTTCAACATCGACTTCACCGCTGAGTAAATGCTGATAACGTGACTCTCGCTTACCTGCTTCACGCGGTAGTTTAACAACCAAGGCGCCAGCTTCACGGGTCGCTAACTTTTCGAGCGTTGCTTCCACCTCTTTTACATCAGTGAAATTCGCTAAGCGCCCTGTCCTCGTGCGTAATTCACCCGGCGTTTGTGGACCACGCAGTAACATACAACAGATGATCGCGCGCTCTTGTTCTGTAAATTGCAGATCACCAAACTCAGTATTGCAGAAGCGATGCTGGTACTTATTAACACGACTATTAAAACTACTTTCGTCACTGACCATGCGGCGAGCAATCAAGCCATCAACGGCATCTAATACTTCTGACTCAGACAACGACAGAACAGGCTCACGATTGCTTTTCTGATTACAAGCAGTGGTCAGACTGTTCAACGTAAGTGGGTAATGATCGGGAGTCGTCACTTCTTTTTCGATCAAGCAACCAATGATTCTCGCTTCAATTGGGGAAAGTACTGTGTTCATCGTTATTCCTTTTTATTATTTTGGTGATTCCGTCTCAGCACTAAACAATGCAGTCACCTAGGACTAGTGCTCAGACAAAATTGGTACTCGTTTCTTTCTACCCTGTTCATCAATCATTATGATCTTAGAACGGTTTAGCTCTATTTCCACGACTTCCAAATAAGTACGCTCTTTTACATACGCATCACGAAGCTTGTTTTGCTCTGCTGAAGGTTCAGTCGCTTTATCACCTGAATCTTCGGTTTCCAATTGTTGTTGATTCATTTCACATTTCGTATCAATGCAGTATCTACATGGGATACTAACTTGAACGGCGAGATAAAAACAATCACACATCGGTGAGAGTGACGAATAATTAAACAACCTTACTTTTGCTTTGATCTAAAGACTGTTACATCATCAATTGATGTGCTTTAATCAGAACCAGATAACGTATTTGACGAATAGGAAAAGGAATCTATGAGCAGCGTATTTGAAATTGTTAACCAAGCACGACGTAAGAACAAACTTAAGCGTGAACTGTTAGACAACGAAAAGAAAGTTCGTGACAACCGTAAGCGTGTCGACCTTCTTGATAACCTACTTGATTACATCAAGCCAGAGATGACTCACGATGAGATTCTAGGCATCATCAAAAACATGAAAGCTGACTACGAAGATCGTGTTGATGACCACATCATCAAGAGCGCAGAAATTTCTAAAGCTCGTCGCGACATCAGCCGTCGTATCCGTGAGCTGACAGAAGAAGACAAGCAAATCCAAGGTAAGAAGTAATCTTACAAAGTTGAATGACTTGTTTAGTAACCCACTCTTTGTAGTGGGTTTTTTTGTACCTAAATTCCTGTGTCTATACTTACGCTTACGTATTTAGTGATTTAAATATCATTAACAAGGCCAACGTAAGAAATGGAGTCACCTTATGTACTCAACCATTCTGATCACCTTAGCGCTGTCATCAACTCAACCCTACCCACAAGAATTCGAAAGACTTTACACCGAAAATACCGAAATCACTTATGACGATCTCGTGGTCGACGTTCATGGCTATAAGGTTCCAACTCGCTCGGCATTTCGAGGCTGGATGCTACTTAATCACGCTGAAGACAGAGTAAGAGAGATAGGACAACAGCTCAAAGATGCGGGAATCACCCAAAGCATGCCTTTGCACTTGGTGCTGTTACAAGGAACAGACTGGGCGATGAGTAACACCACCTTGTTTACCCTGCCAGATAAAAAGAATGTATCGAACATGATCAACACCTTGAAATACATTCAACAACACATTGAGCCTGAAATCGGTGTGGTGATACCTGTATCAGGTGAAAGAACTCAGATTTATAACCAACAAGCTGGCGGTGCACTACGAAGTAAGCACTTAGAGTTTTGTGCGTTGGATTTAGTCCCTGCCAATGACATTACTCGAGAGCAACTGCATGTAAAGCTCAAAAAGATTCACGCTGAATTTGGCCAGAAAAATAACGTTGGTCTGGGTTTGTATTCAGGTGTTCGGTTCCATATCGATACCTGTGGTTTTAGGCAGTGGTAAACACACATTCAAGTCAAAAAGACACCCTAAGCCAAAGTGTCTTTTTGACTACAAACTAAAACGGTTTGATTTTAAATTATTGATAAATAACAACTTTAATAATTGGAACGCTAATTGCTACTAGTTAAGTATCAAAAGAACTAATAGTAACTAGGAATTCAATATGAAGACGATGACTCAACGCTTTCAAACTCTACTTTCTGTATCTAACTTCAGCCTAGCGATTACCACTTTGCTTATGCTACTCAGCATAATTATCGCTTACCCAATGGCGGATCATTTCTCACTACCGGTTCAAATCGTCGCGCACATCAGCACCATCATTGTGGCAGCTTTCATCAAAATCAGTTATGTCGGGCGCTGCCTTGCTCAATACAATTTAGGCATGGAAGTGCGTTAACAACGCTTGTTCCAACTATGGTTTAAAGCTCAACAGCCTTGTTGAGCTTTAAACCAGCTATCAGTTAGACGATATCAAGACTGCTAAACAAGTCGTAGAGTTGGTGAGATTTATAAGGCTTGGGTAAATAGGCATTCATGCCTGCATCAAAGCAATCCTTGATGTCTTCTTCTAACACACTTGCGGTTAAGGCGATAATTGGTAGTGGAGTCGTTTGTTGCTCGCTCTCCCACTGTCGGATTGCTCTAGTCGCAGTTATCCCATCCATGACTGGCATCATGCAATCCATCAACACGGCATCAAATTGCGCACCCTGAGTAATAACATCAACCGCCTCTTGTCCATTACTAGCAATTAGATACTCGTAGCCTGCTTGTTCAAGAAAGAAGCTCGCTATCTTCTGATTCATCAAGTTATCTTCGACAATCAAGATACGTCGATTCAGAGGACGCACTTCTTCTTTTTCTGATTTGGCTTCAGGTACTGGCTCTTCATTCGCATCAAGTGACAATAGACTATTCAAGAAACGTCGTCCCAAGAATGGCAGTGTATGAGTTGAATGAACAGACTCTGTAATCAGATTAGTTTTGAATAAGTGGTGCTGACAAACAATCACGCGATCTAACGGGTACTGCTCTTTCAACGTCGCTAAATCACTCTGCAGTGAGTGATGTAAGGTATGGCAATACAGAACAAAGTCGCTCTCTTTGATCTCTTCATCTAATGACGATATCGATCCCACCACCTTGGGTTTTATATTGAGGCGCTCACACTCTTTGACTAACTGGTCGAGATAGTTAAAAGAGTTGGAAATGATCGTTGCACGATTTAAATTATCGAAGCTTTGAACTTGCGTTTCTACCACATCGACATACAAACAAAACGTAAAGGTAGAGCCTTCACCTTTTACTGAACGGGCAGTGATGTATCCACCCATTAAGTCGACAAGCTGCCTACAGATTGCTAACCCGAGCCCTGTGCCACCAAACTGACGCGTGATACTGCCATCCTCTTGAGTAAAAGGCTCAAAGATGGACTCTAGTTTCTCGGGTTCAATACCAATGCCCGTATCCGAAACACTGCACTCGAGTTTGCCTCTGCCCATCGACATTGGCGCATAGGCGATATCAGTTGTAATGGTACCGTTAGAGGTGAACTTGATGGCATTCGACAATAAATTCGTCAGCACCTGCCTCACACGATACTCATCGAAGAACAGTTGCGGTGGTGTTTGAGAATCAATGTTTACATCGAGCTCAATGTCTTTACTGATCGCCTTAGATAAAATCACACTCACAGAGTCATAGACAGCCTCACGCAAGTCAGCATTATGTGGAGAGAGCATGAGGTTACCCGACTCAATCTTAGACAAGTCGAGAATGTCATTCAGCAGCACCAGTAATGAGTGCGATGATGACTCAATATCCCCAAGCACCTCTTGTTGGTTAGGACTTAGCTTACTCTGCGATAAAATCTCCGCCATACCAATGATCCCATTTAAGGGAGTTCGGATCTCATGAGACATATTGGCGAGGAATGCACTTTTCGCCGCATTAGCTGATACGGCATCTTCTTTGGCTGCTATAAGCTCTTGATTACGTAGGTAGTTACGTTCCATCACCCTATTTAAGGTTTCAGTAAACTCTGCTAGCTCGTCATTGCCCTCAATTTTTATGGTGTTCGGCTTGCCATCGTTATCAGCGCACTCTGAAACGCCCTTCAAGATCATTGATAGATTTCTGTTCAAGCGTATAGAGATCATAGCCCCCAACCACAACAACACACCCGAAACAGCAAGGATCAAGAACGAGATCACTAAAGTTTGTCTTTTCTGCAACGCAATATTGTTTGTTAAATCAAGCTGCAATTGCTTGGTGTAAGCACTGATCGCTTGAGAAATAGCTCGCTTTTTGACCTCTAGACTTTTTAAGTGTTCATATACTTCGGGCGATGAAAGTTCTCCTTCGAGGATTCGTGTTGCGAACTTGTCTTGAAACTCATCTTGGGAAACTGTGTTGAGAAGTTGCCTAATACTTGGAGAGCTCGTATCCGACTGGAAAAAGGTCTCTAATAACTGCTGCTGTCGATCTAACGCACTGATGTAGCTCAATAGATATTGATTTTTTTGCTCAGGCGAGCGGTACAAGCTGTAGCTCAACCATGCTTCTCGCTGACTCCAAAACACATAGTTAGTGAGGTGGACGAACATCGCATCAGCTTGGCTAATATCTTCATCCAATAAAGCCACCCGATATTCGGATAACTGAAGCAACACGCCTTTTAATAATCCGAAAGCCTTCTCGATTAACGCTTGATTGCCAGAACCTTGCGTCGAATTAGTCAGGCTCATTACCACATTCTTCAATTCGGTTAGCAGAGGCTCAATATTCGGGTTTTCATCAGATTGCTTTAATCGAGCCCCGTACTGAGAAAGCCTATCCAATTCTGATTGCAGGGTTAAAAGCAACTGGCCTTTCTCAGAAGAGTCATTAGACAGAACTAACCATCGATGTGCATTACTTGAAACCGTGTTGAAAGATTGAAGAGCTTCAACCTTAATTCGTGTAGTTTCAAGATTCTTCATCTTCGTATCGTTCTTGATCACTTGGTTGACTGTAAACCCAAACATGGTGATTACAGACACAGTGATAAGAAGAATTAGACGCCATCTAATTGACATGTTTATCATTTTTATAACTACTCCCTTCCCGAAAGTAATTTAACCTAGCCCAAGTAAAGAATAGGACATTAACAGCGGTTATTGATCAAATTGGATATGAACAAACGATACTCTGAGTCCAGAAAGGCAAATAATGTGCAGTGTACAAAGCAAACGTTGGTATCAGGATAGCAAATCAATGAAACGTTTCATTTCCGAGAGAGAGTTATTATCGCTCGCATAACAAGTAAAGAAGTCACGCTGTCAGATTAGAAAGGCAGCAAGTCAAAGTGCTAGGTACGAACAAATTACTAAATTAAGGTTAAATTTGTGAGATCCAAACGTTTGCGCTCTGCATTTTTTTCACGCAACGATGGGTTAGTTGAAAGTCAAACAACATAACAGGCTGATTGGCATGTTTGCTGTTTATCATTTACGTGTAACTTGAGTTATTGATCACAGCTTTAATGATCACTATGACTTTTATTACATATCATATTTTGATTTGAGTATTTTTTGGCGGAAATTAAGTGCTACAGATTGTTAAAGTCAATAACCTTTATCTACGTATAAAACTTGATTTATGGCTAATATCACGCCAACTTACAGATAGTTTGTCTGCATTTATTTTTCCTAGCAGAATAACCAGTCGTACCTTACAATCCTGCCACATAAAAATTACAAGTTACACACAACGCATATCAAGCACATTTAAGTGGCACAAAAGACCACCGCTTGATAGCTCAACCCCCTATGCTGATTGGCTTCCCTACAACCGCCATGACTGCAGAACTTAACGTGAAAGGTCCCGAGTAAAGATGAGTCCCGAAAAGCACCTCCTAGACTGGCAAACTAGTCAAACTATTGCTGAATCCATCGCTCCAACTTTAGGTCAGTTATACCGCCAAAAAGGCGTAGAAGTTATCCTCTTCGGTAAGACCTTAGTCAACGCAACAACGATCGACATCATCAAAGCTCACCGTATCGCAAAACGCTACACAGGTTCACCGCTAACCGCAGAACAAACTCAACCAATTATCCAACACCTACTATCAATGCGCTTGTCTCCTTGCCGCGTGGATGTTGGTCGTCTAGCAGCTCAATACTGGGAAAACCACGAAGATCTCAGTGCGATGGATGATTTCCTTCAAACGGCTCTAATGGGTTCATTAGAAGGCGAAGCGATGACCACACCTCGCGACGTTGTGTTATACGGTTTTGGTCGTATAGGTCGTCTACTCACTCGTATTCTTGTAGAGAAAAGCGGCCCAGGTTACCCACTTCGTTTACGTGCAATTGTGGTTCGTGGTGGTAAAGACGGTGATTTAGAAAAACGTGCAAGCCTACTACGTCGTGACTCAGTTCATGGCCAGTTCAACGGCAGCATCGTTGTAGACCAAGAGCGCAAAGCGATCATCGTTAACGGTAATTTCATCCAAGTTATCTACGCAAACAAACCAGAAGAGGTGGATTACACAGCTTACGGCATCGATAACGCACTGGTTGTTGATAACACAGGTGTGTGGCGTGACGCAGAAGGCCTGAGCCAACACGTAGCGTGTAACGGTGCAAGCAAAGTACTGCTTACTGCACCTGGCAAAGGTGACATCAAAAACGTCGTGTTCGGTGTAAATGAAGATGTGATTCAACCTGAAGACACCATCATCTCAGCGGCAAGCTGCACAACGAACGCGATTACACCAGTGTTGAAAGCCGTTCACGACAAGTTCGGTGTTCTGTCTGGTCATATCGAAACGGTTCACTCATTCACCAATGACCAAAACCTGATTGATAACTTCCACTCAGGTGACCGTCGTGGCCGTGCTGCTTCATTGAACATGGTGCTGACATCGACTGGCGCTGCAAAAGCAGTATCAAAAGCAATGCCGGAAATGGAAGGCAAGCTAACAGGTAATGCGATTCGCGTACCTACTCCAAATGTTTCAATGGCAGTAGCAAACCTAAACCTTGAGAAAGGCACCAACAAAGAAGAGCTGAACACGTACCTACGTGAAATGGCACTATCTTCTGCCCTATCTGCTCAAATCGATTACACAGACTCAACTGAAATCGTTTCTACAGACCTAGTTGGCTCTCGTCACCCTGGCGTTGTTGACGGTGTTGCGACTATCGCACAAGACAACCGCGCTGTTCTATACATTTGGTACGACAACGAGTTTGGCTACAGCTGCCAAGTTGTTCACTGTATGGAACAAATGATGGGCGTACGCTACAAAACTTACCCAGCGGTTTAATATCTCTGAGTAAAACAAGCTCCACAACATAATAACTATATCCGCGAAGCCTGTTTCAGGCTTCGCAACCCCTTCTGTTTTACTCCCCCGTATAAACAGGAGGGTTGCCACTTAGATCTGCTCTCTCTAACTGATCTGAGTGGCCTTTTTATATCAGAAGTTCTGATACACAATCACTTCTAAAGCTCTACCTCAACATCAGACTGAATCGTGCTTGAACATGCCAGTACATAACCTTGTTCAATCTCTTCTGCTGTCAGTGTCTCTTGGCTGCTAGATTCCACCGAACCTTTCGTCACTTTGCATTTACATGAGCCACAAATACCGCTGCGACACGCGATAATGATCGGCACACCCGCTTGCTCTAGTGAATCAGCGAGCGGCGTACCCGCTTCTGCTTCCACTTCTTTGCCAAAAGCTGGGACAAATACTTTGACTGCACTGTTCTCATTGTCAGCGACTTCAGTTTGAGGCTCTTCTGACTGAGCGTTCTGAGTAGCCGGTGTAAAGCTTTCTTGATAGAAGTTGTCCATGTTGAACTCAAGTTCTTTTAGATAGCTTTCTATGTCTTGCATGAAACCAACTGGGCCACACAGATAGACGGTGCGATCTAAAATGTCAGGGCTTAGATTGACCAGCCAATTCTTATCCAATCGACCTTGAGGGGCCGTGGTGCCTTGGTTGTCTTTAAGTAATAGCTTCAGATTAAAATTAGAGTAAGTTTCATCTAGTTGGTGTAGCTCTTCAAAATAAATCGTCTCTCGCTTATTACGCGCCATATGGATGAAGTCAATTTCAACGCCGCTATCTTGAGACAGCCAATACTTCACCATCGCCATAACAGGTGTGATGCCGCAACCAGCACTCACTAGTGTCACTTTGTTACTCGTTGTTGGCGTGCAATCAATACAGTTAAAACCACCAGCAGGCTTCAATACAGCAACCTCATCACCTTCATCAAGCTCATCGACAATAAAGTTAGACACCAAGCCACCTTCAACACGTTTAACCGTCAGCTTTAGGCGATTGTCCTCTGGGCAAGAAGCGACAGAGTAAGCTCGATAATCGGTTTTTGTCGGCATATCTAAGCCCAAAGTGATGAACTGCCCCGGCTTGAAATTGAAGTGTAAGTCTTGTGGGATACTCCCCAACTCAAAGCTGACCGTATCTGGTGTTTCGTGCCATTTCTTTAAGCATACTAAATTGATTGAATCGCTATCCGACCATGCATACATCGTAGGTTTACCTTGCTCTAAAGATTAAAATCGAAAAAGCCCCGCCGTTGTCGCTTCTAAAAAACGTTACAACAACGGGGCTTATGAGTTGGCTTAAATTAAGCCGCTAGGATTGTTTTAAGATCTTGTTCTGGCGTTGAGATAGAACGCATGTCGAACTCGTCTTGAATAATCTTAAGCAGGTTTTCTGTTAGGAATGCTGGCGCTGTTGGACCTGTGTAAATGCCTTTCACACCCAGTGCAAACAGAGTCAGCAGGATAACGATCGCTTTTTGCTCGAACCAAGATAGGACGAGTGTTAGCGGTAGCTCGTTGATGCCACAGTCAAACTCTTGAGACAGTGCTAAAGCAAGCTGAATCGCTGAGTACGCATCGTTACATTGACCCACATCTAATAAACGTGGAATGCCATTGATGTCACCAAACTGGTTTTTGTTGAAACGGAATTTACCACACGCCAAAGTTAGGATAACTGAATCTTCTGGTGCTTGAGCGGTAAAATCTGTGTAGTAGCTACGCTCTGACTTGTCACCGTCACAGCCACCCACCAAGAAGAAGTGCTTAATGTTGCCTTCTTTCACTTGATCAACAACCGCAGGTGCAGCTTCCATTAGCGCATTGCGACCGAAACCAACAGTGATCATCTGCTCGATCTCATCATGCTTGAAGCCTTCTTGCGCTAATGCACAATCGATAACCGCGCTGAAATCATCACCCTCAAGGTGAGCAACACCTGGCCAGCCTACAATGCTACGTGTAAACAGACGATCAGCGTAAGCACCAACATCTGGATTAAGCAGGCAGTTAGAGGTCATTACGATCGCGCCAGGGAAGTTCGCGAACTCTTTCTGTTGATTCTGCCAAGCGCTGCCGTAGTTACCCGCAAGGTGTGGGTATTTGTGCAGTTCAGGGTAACCGTGTGCAGGTAGCATCTCACCGTTAGTGTAAACGTTGATACCCTTACCTTCAGTTTGCTGAAGAATCTTTTCTAAGTCATGAAGGTCGTGGCCAGAAACAAGGATACAGTGACCTTTCTTAGTCTTCACATTCACAGTCGTTGGCTGTGGGTGACCAAAGGTGTCTGTCTCACCCTTGTCTAGCATTTCCATTACTTTGTAGTTCATCAAGCCGATCTGCATTGATGTATCCAATAACTGTTTTAGGTCGGTTGGATCGGTACCTAGAAAAGCCATAATCCCATGGTATTCAGCAAAGATAGCATTGTCTGTTTGACCAAGAACGCGAGCGTGCTCCATATACGCAGCTGCACCTTTTAAGCCGTATAGACAAAGAAGACGAAGACCAATCACATCTTCGTGTTGAGATTCATGACCACGGTTAACCGCAGCTTGTGGTGCAAGCGCTAAAAGCTCTGAAGAGTCCGTTGGAAGATCGAATTGCGCGGCAGGAGAAAGTGCTGGAATTTCGAAACCGATTAGAGTCGCAGCGGCACGAACTTTTTGCTCTAGACGCTGTTTAAATTCGTGAGATTGCTGAGCAAATTCAATGATACGAGCAGGGTCGAAGTTCACGTTGGTGAGTGTTGCGAAGAACGCTTTTGGCGCCCACTCATCGATTTCAGTATCAATAACATCGCAAGTGCGACCTAAGTTTGCCCAAAAAGAAACACCTTGAAGAGAATACACCAACACATCTTGAAGGTCGGATACTTCCGATGTTTTTCCACACATACCTTGTGCGAAAGAACAGCCTTTTACAGTGGGTGTTTGAATAGTTTGTTCACATTGAATACAGAACATATAGGGGCTCCAGTAATTTTTATTAGCTGTAAGTACTTCGCTTACAGTGACTTATTCCAAACCCTATAGAGCATCAAGCGTGCCAACTTTTAATTCATTGATTTTTAAGCAATTAGCTTTAAACCATATTTTTAGTGCGTGATTATGACTACATTTTACGAGCCAAAGTAAACACACACGTGTCATAGTGACTCTCGGCAATTATTTTACGGCGTTCATGTTTCGTTCAGAAAAGGAGCAATAAAGTAACAACATAGAAAAAGAGGAATGAATATGAAAAATATATTAGTTACGATTGTTGCGCTGTTTACTGGCCTTTTGGCGCTATTCACAAGCTTGATCCTTGCTATTCCTTTGGCTATCGCAGCTTTAATCACCGGCAAGCGCATTCAAAATCAAATGAAGAAACAAGGCTTCGCAGCTCATATGAACACTCATCACTCATCAACATTTGATGCTGGTGTTATTGAAGGCGAATACGAAGACCTTTCAAATAGAAAATAGTCTAAGCTTTTGCTTCAAGACAACAACGATAGAGACTACACCAAATAATGCATAGAAAGACCGTCCTAACTCTGCTCGCTATTACGACTTTAGGTCTCGTTGGCTGCTCTAACGAGACCATCACTCCAGCTTACGAAGCTTCGCCAAACCTGCCTGAATATCAGCAAGACAGCTTCGATGCCTATGTAACCGAAACTCAAGACTGGCTATTAAAAAACCGTGTATTCATCACCGAAGACAAGCAACTAGAGGTTCAACTTAATTCACCTACTGAGTACAAACCGACCTCACCTAATGGTAAAGCAGTTCTGTTGGTTCATGGATTAGGCGACTCGCCGTATTCATTCAAAGACATTGCAGAACATCTAGCCGATCAAGGCTACTTAGTGAGAACCGTGCTGCTTCCAGGCCACGGCAGCCGTGCAGGTGACTTAATGCAACCGCATCTCGAAGATTGGCAAGGCGTGGTGGCTCACCATACTAAGTTACTTGAGCAAGAGTACGATTCAGTATGGCTAGGTGGTTACTCTACCGGTGCAAACCTCGTGACTTCACAAGCGATGAAGGATTCAAAAATCGCAGGATTACTGCTGTTTTCACCTGCATTTCAACCGAATTCATCGGCCGTGCAATACGCGGGGCTAGCGAGCTATTTTGTGACTTGGGCGGACCAAGATCCTGAAGACAACATACTTCGTTATAACTCGCTGCCAATGAACGGAGCATCAGTATACTACGAGACCTCAGAAATCGTTCGTGACGACTTAAGAGAGAAACAATTCGACAAGCCAGTGTTCATTATGATGAGTGAAGGCGACAGTGTGATTGACACTAGTTTCGTTCAGCAGGCGTTTACTGATTCTATGCCAAACCCAAATAACGTTTTGGTGTGGCAAGGAGAATCCAAGCTAGATGACCCTCGCGCTGTTCAATACAGCATGAAAATCCCAGAGCAACGTATCTCGAACGGTTCTCACATGGGCTTGTTGTTCTCACCAAACAATCCGTATTACGGTATCAATGGTAGTGAGAAAATCTGCTCTAACGGACAAGAAGAGGGCTTTGAGGAGAAGTGTAATGCGAACAGCGAAGTGTGGTATTCAGCATGGGGATACCGTGAAGAAGGTAAAAATCACGCTCGCCTAACGTATAACCCTTACTTTTCCGACTCGATGGCCAAACTAGATTCAGTGCTAAACTCGGCAGGTTAGCCAGACAAGCTCATAAAAACTAAAAAGCTCACTAGCGATTCGCTGTGAGCTTTTTTAATACATACATTTTTATTGCGATTCCGTTGTTTAACGCCATATGGTCCACACCACACGCACAGCAAGCAAGATCAAAACGATACCTGAAAGTCGATCAATCAACTGCGCTTTTGAACGGATTCGTTCAACAATGAGAGGGCTAGATAGCACCAAGGTGATGAAGGTGTACCATAGGCCATCAACAATCAGCGGAGTCGAGACAATAATCACTTGGTTGGTCAGCTCATTGCCAAGCGCGACAAACTGGCTAAACAGAGCGATAAAAAACAGTGCGATCTTTGGGCTCAAGATAGAGATTAAGAAAGCTTCACGAGCAGACTGCATGTAGCTCATCTGTTCACCTGCTTCTAATTTGGCAGCTACACCCCCTTTCGAACGCAGAGCATTGACTCCCAAGTACAACAGATAAGCTGCACCCGCCAAGCTAATACCTTTAAATAACGTTGGAGATTGCTCCAATACCACTGCCAAGCCTACGATGGTTGCAAACGCATAAATACCAATACCCGCAGCGTGTGACCAAGCAGCGATAAGCCCGTTAATACGACCACCGGCTAAGCTGTGTTTAGCGATCATTGCTAAACTTGGCCCCGGAGACATTGCTCCCAATAGGCAAATCGCCAATAAAGAAAACCAAATTGTTACCGTCATCATTCCATTCCTAGTCAAACCATGCGTTCTAGTTGAACGCTCTACCATTGATAGTTAGCATAATTATCACTTGGTATTATTTGAAATCAAAGATAATCATCATAGATATGATTTCAAGTCATACTGATATTGTAACTCGACTTTTGCATTGCCTCGAACGCCTTTTCTCGAGCCCATTTATGTGCAGAGTCGTTGTCGTACTTCGGGTGCCACATTAACCAATAGGTGTGCATTTCGGTTTCGAATGGCAATGGAAAATACTTAACCTCAAGATGCCTACCTAGGTTATAGGCGATGTGTTCCGGTACGATCATCAAATAATCGTCTTGCATTAACACGTTACTTGCCGATGAAAAGAAAGGAACCTTAAATGCCACTCTGCGTTTCAGCCCTTGCTTTTTCAATGCAATATCGGCGTAGCTGTCTTTGTCTCCTCCTCCAGTCACCTTGATATGAGAGTACAGGACAATATCTTCGGAACTTAACGCCTCTTGCTGAGCCAATGGATGTGATTTGCGCATTAAACACACCGATTTGTCCTCTCCAAGCTTGATGCTCGAGACATGCTCCGGCTTTCTAGGAAACATGCTGGAAGCCAAGTGGATTCCTGATTCATTGAGTGATTCTAGGTAGTTTGGCTGCCACAAACGGTAGGCCAAATTGATATTCGGCGCATCAGCTGATACCTCGGCAACAATCACAGGCAAAATATACTGAGCAACATAGTCACTAGAAGACAGCACAAACTCACCCTGCCACTCTTGCGGTTCAAATGGTTTGTCATCTAACAGGTGGTCGAACTCACCAAGTAGGTCATCGAGTTTCTCTTTAAGCAAGATAGCTCGATTGGTTGGCACCAGCTTATTGCCATCACGCACTAACAAAGGGTCACCACATAAATCTCGTAACTGGCTAAGTTGGCGGCTCACCGCTGATTGTGTGATATGTAGGCGTTGCGCGGCTCGGCTCACATGACACTCTTCAAGAAGGACATGTAATGAACGCAGTAGGTTTAAGTTGATATTGCCTAGCATGAATGTACCGTCGGATTCAGCTTGTTAAAAAACTCGGTCAACACGGTATGAGTCATTAGATGGCGAAGCTCTGGATAGCTTTGCAGCTGATCGCGAACTTGATTTAAACGTTCCATACTCTCGACCTCGACATATAGCATCATATCGGTCTCTCCACTAATTGAGTGGCACCATTGCACACCGTCAATACCATGAATTTGGTTCGCGTAAGACTCACAGCTATGGTCACTGCTCGACAGGTCGAACTTCAACGAAATATAAGCGCATACGTTCTTAGTTTGATTGGGCTCATCAACCAAAGCGCAGTATCCTTTGATGACTTTGTCACTTTCTAACTTCTTAATTCGCGCATTCACCGCCGAACGAGAGAGGCTCACTTCTCTCGCAATATCGCTCACTGAGCAACGAGCATTGGTTTTTAGGATATCCAAAATTTGGCGATCAAATTTATCCATGCTTTTGATTCTTCCCATTTATTGTTCTATTTATCACGCCTAATTTGACACAACTCTTGAACTTATAACAGTCGCTGTTTACGACAGCCGACACTTTGACCGTTAATCCAAGAAATACCGTTAAAATGGCGGCGGCTTACGACGTTTCGCTAGCTGTATTATTGATGACGACAATGTATGCTTTCATTCACACTCTTTCCATTCCCAGATCAAAATCGTCACAAGCTAGGAGAGCGAATGACCCAGCTAAAACAAGAAATCACGCTAATGTCCGGTATCGGGCAACTTTCAACGACCTTGCTTGGTACTGGGCTATTTATGATTCCCGCTATCGCGGCAGGTATTGCAGGTCAATTATCACTGTTAGCCTGGTTAATCCTGTTTATCGCCATTTGCCCTATTGCTCTCACTTTCGCTGCGCTAGGTAAACGCTATCCGAACGCGGGAGGCACTGCCTATTTTGTTCGCCAAGCGTTTAGTGAAAGGTTGGAAACGAGTGTCGCTTGGTTGTTTGTTAGTGTAGTACCCGTAGGTATTCCAGCAGCTATCGCGTTAGCTGGCGGCTTTGCCCAACAGTTATTACCAGCTCCGCTCGACACACCACTCGGCGCTCAATTTTTTACCGTAGCACTACTGATTGTGGTCAACTTGATGGGCAGTAAGTCTTCAGGCCGCCTGCAAACCGTGATTGCCCTGTCAATCTTTGCCTTAGTCAGCGCTTTCGTTTGGAAGGCAGAGATCACTGTCTCCGATATAGCGATACCGAGCCTATCCTCTGACTCTATGTGGTCTATTGGCGCCGCATTGGCCGTGATGTTTTGGTGCTTTGTCGGAATAGAAGCTTTTGCTCATATGGGGGAAGAATTCAAGAATCCTCAACGAGACTTTCCTATTGCTATCGTAGTTGGTTGTTTCGTTGCTGGCTTGGTGTATTGGGCTTGTTCGGTAGTGATCCTCAAGCTAGGCGCGTATGGCTCAGCGGAGTTTGATGCCGCATCAATCCCATGGGTAACTGAACAACTGTTTGGGAATGGATTTAAAGCTGTTATCAGTGTGCTTGGTTTCTTTGCCTGTTTCGCTAGCCTGAATCTATACACACAAAGCTTGTCGCGAATGGTCTGGGCTCAGGCTCGTCAGCATCGACCGGATGGCAAAATGGCACAGCTCAATAGCCGCGGAGTGCCGCTCTACCCAACGTTAGCAATCGGCGTTATCGCACTGATTTCATGTGTAATCGGCGAGCTGTCCAATCTAGATCTTGAGTTCTTTTTAAAGCTCGCTAACGGTATTTTTGTTCTGGTTTATCTGCTCGCAATGCTAGCCGCTTGCCGACTTCTGAAAGGTACTTCTAAATACACGGCGATGCTTTCGTTGGTTATCTGCACTATCGTGTTTATCTATCTAAGTTGGTCAATGCTGTATGCTGTGACGATTTTTGTGACATTGTCACTCCCTTGGCGAAAATGGTTCGGTAAACCCACCGTTTCTATCGATAAATTATAAGTACTACAGATACCTTTACTGATAAAAAAGCCGAGCGATCGCTTTGATCTTCGGCTTTATTTCTGCCAAACGAACATTCCCAAAACCCAATAACGCCCCATTCCAATCACGCTCAACGCTAGAGCCATATTCGTAAAAAGAAAATGGGCGAATAATAATATTGTCGAGCTCAGCTCTTCGGCTCCATTCATGCTCAGAAATGCCACCATTCCATTTGACGGTGACATGCAGTCCCGCCGCTTGGCTGATCACCTCAAGATCACCATTAAACTCACTTTCAATAGCATCGATCATCGCTTCGTACTTAAGTTTGTACGAACGACGCATCTTCCTGATATGTCGTAATAAATCACCTTCACGAACAAAATCAGCCAATGCTTCTTGAGTATGGCTTGCGGTGTCTCCACTAAGCGCATCTTTTATCTCGAGACACTTAGCCACCAAGTGCTCTGGAACCACCAAATAACCCAAACGAAGGCCGTTGAACATCACCTTACTTAGTGAACCGACATAGATGATTCGGTCATCCAAACTAAGTTTGCCTGCCAACCCTTGCATACTGGTATATGGTCGGTGCGCGAACTGAAACTCACTGTCATAGTCATCTTCTATGATCCAAGATTGGTTTTTGTTCGCCCAATCAATCAGTTTTAGGCGCAGCTCGGTATTAAGCGTAGTCCCCATCGGGTATTGATTACTCGGGGTGACATACAAAGCCTTGGCTTTACTGGAGAGAACTTTATCGATATCAAGCCCAACCTTTTCTCGTACCGCCACACCATCTAATTTGAGCTTTAACAAATCAACAATTTTATGGACTTGTCGATAGCCAGGTTCTTCCATCAATAGCTCGTCCCCCGTCACCAGCGTTGCCATCAAACCAATGGAAATCGCCTGTTGCGCCCCCGCGGTGATAATAATTCGATCAGCGTGACAACGAACAGATCGGCTGCTTGCAAGGTACCCACTAAGCGCATCTCGCAAGGCGACACTTCCTTGGACATATTGGTTGCCTGCTATGCTTTGACGCGTTGAATGGCGTTGCAATAGCCTTTGCCATTTCGCAAAAGGAAAAGCGTTGAGGTCAGGGACTCCTGGGGCAAAGCCACTATTGATATCGAGCGTTGTCGCTACGTTCCTACGTGCTACCTCAGCCTGCGCAGCCACCTCACTAGTCTTTTGAACAAGGTTAGGTTGAGAGGAATTCAAGAAATGTTCCGGCTGCTCGACCGACACATAAAAACCGGAACCTTTTCGACTTTCGATATAACCTTCCGTGACTAACTGCTCATATGCGTAGATAACGGTATTTCGGCTCACCGACAACTCAACAGCCAACTTGCGTGTTGAAGGTAACTTGCTGCCTTTACTCCATAAATCTTGAACGATCTTCTCTCTGATCGCATGGAATAAAGCGGTTTGACGCGTGTCATGTTGCTCACTAAGTTGTAGGTCACCGACATCGATAGGCTGCATAACTGGATCCAAATAGTGTTTAAAAGTGGCTCTATTTAATAGACCAGTTAATCGCTACATTAATCAAAAGGCAATGATTAAGGAGCGATTATGTTATCCAACACGAAAAGAACCACGATTAAAAAAGGGGCCCACAAAGCCGTATTTGAACAAGAGAAACTGCATCAGATCATTGATGAAAGCTTAATCGCGCACATTGCACTACAAGGTGAACAAGGCCCGATGGTAATACCGATGCTCGCGTGGCGAGTCGATGACATGGTCTACATTCATGGCGCCAAAAACAGTCGCTTACTAAAAGGGCTTAAGAAAGGCGAGCCAACCTGTTTAACATTCACCTTATTCGATGGTTGGGTCTTGGCTCGCTCAGCCTTTCATCATAGCGCCCATTATCGTTCTGCTGTGGTGCTCGGATCATTTTCAGTCGTCGACGACAATCAAGAAAAGGATCGCTTGCTGAATATCTTCATTGAACAGATAGCCCCAGGGAGAACCGACGAGGTTAGACTCAGCAATGAAAAAGAGCTCACTGCGACTGAGTTATTGGCGATACCGCTAACCGAAGCATCAGTAAAAATTGGTAAGCATGGTGTGAATGACGACAAAGCCGATATGGATATCCCAGTGTGGGCGGGGGTACTTCCCTATCGAACCATTGTGGGGCCACTGGAAACTGTACCCGAGCAAGAAGGGCTCATTGAAAAGCCTGATTATCAACAAGCTTATGGTGAACGCTGGTATCAAAATTAACAAACCAAAATGGTCAACACGTTAAAATTGTATACAATCTGGTTATCAAAAATCTAACATCAATAAATAACGTAGCCGAGCGATGCAGACGAATAAGGACTTTCAACAACATCAGGGCTTGCTCAATGGTATTGGGCAAGTCTACTTCACTCCAACAATCATCACGTCTGTTTTATTTCTGATTGCCATCTCAGTCGAATCCCTTCCCCTCTTAGCCCTCACACTATTCGGCGCAGCGAGCAGTTATGTGTTTGCTTGCTATAGCAGGAAGCCAATCGACAACATCAATAATGGAATGTATGCGTTGAATGGTGCACTTGTCGCACTGTTTATCGGTAATATATTTGGGATCACACCCATCTTGGTGATAATTACCTTCTTGGGTGCACTGTTCACTGTACCCATAGCAACCGTGGTATTTGGCTTTAAAAAGTACCTCGGCTATACCAGTGCTTTCGTCATAACATCTTGGTTAATTTATGTGGCTCAGTGGAGCTTAGATCTAACGGTATTTTCTCCTTCTGTCGATGAGCAAGCTCCACACATCCACACAACGACAAATTTAGAGACTCACCTCTCCCCTTTTATCGTGACCATGCTAAAAGGAGTCAGCCAAGTCAGCTTTATCAACAATACGTGGACGGGGCTGATTATTTTAGTAGCGATCATGCTCAACAACATCCGAAACGCTATTTGGGTAGTGTTGGCAGTAGCCATCAGTACTCTGTTTAGTGAGGTAATTGGCGCAGATGGCAAACTGATCGCTCAAGGGCTATATGGATACAATGCTGTGCTCGCGACACTCGCACTGATTCTATATCCAAGAGTTTCATGGGGTTGGGCGATATTAGGCGGTGTGTTTAGTTGCCTCGTTACACTCATATTCCACACTCTTAACTTACTGCCACTAACCGCACCTTTCATTCTCAGCACTTGGGTCATGGTGTACTTATCGAGCAAACAACACACCTGATATCGCTCTATAAGCCGGTTCTAAACCTTTCGACATACTGCTTCGGAGTCAAGCCACGGTGCTTTTTGAACATTCGCGTAAAGCTTGCCACGTTGGTATAGCCGAGGCGTCTCGCCACCTTTTCAACCGGCAATGAATAACTCAACAACTCAACGGCAACGTTACTCAATGCGTAACCCATAATAGTGGAAAAGTTAACCCCTAGTTTGTGCAGTCGTCGCTGAAACTGCTGCTCAGACAAACCAAGTAAGCTCGACACCTTATTCAACGTTGGTAAGCCAAAATGGCGACTATAGTTGATCATTTCATAGGTCACCTTATGTTCATCACCTGCGTCTGGCATATTGAGATAGTTATCTAAATCATGGAAATTCATCGCTAAACTCATTTTCCCTTCTGACGGTGAGTGATTCATAGATAACCTAGATTTACTCGGTATCCACACTTCAGTTCTTGGTTGTCCCCATTGAATATTGCAACCAAAGTACTCGTGATAAAGCTCAGTATTTTCTCGATGTCCGGCAATAGAGACCGCAGAAGGCACGAAATCAGGCCCGAGATAACGCCTTAATATCTTCATCATAAAGATCGCAACACGTACTGAATCGTGTACCTTGCCAGTCTCAGAGTATTCAGGGTTGTCATAACACCACTTAATCAAGTTACCCACTTGCGCCCCATATAAGAAAGCGCCCGACTGCAAACAATGCAGCCCGATGTTGACGCGTCGAATAGTCGAAGCTAGGTCGTGCCCGGAGAAAAACCAGTTAGCAAGCGGGCCCAACTTCTCGATATCGACTCTATCAGCAAGCTTTAAGATGATGTCTGGATCATCCGTTTTCTTCTCAAGTAAGCCATACCATTTATCCACTTCATTGACCGGAATTAGGTTCATAGCGTTAGCAAATACCGATTTGGGAATACCTAAAGAGTCCATATCTAGCTCACGATTCACCGCTGCGTACTGATATATACCTAAAATTCCTAATGCTCTTAAGAAGTTACAATTATTCATTCGTCGCAAACCCTAGCCAACACAATTACAGAACATCTCATTTAAGTGTCATTATTAAAGTAATTAGTAAATTTGCAACCTATAAATCTGATATCAATCACACTCAGCGCTCAATTTAACCTAGGGTATATCAATGAGTTTAGTAAGTGTCCCATTTGTTGGAACTGGCGCTGACACAGTGCTACATGTGGTTGCAGGTGTTGTACTCGTCGCAACGATTGCAGCTGCATGTTACGGGTTCTGGCGTGTCCATGAACTACCGATCAACAAGGCTCACAGTAAAGAGCATCAACAACTCGGTTTGATCACTGCGCTCACTTGGATTGGCTTTTTGTGGCACTGGGTGTGGGTACTCGCCGTCATTTTGGCATTCGTTGATATGGAAAAAGCAATCATCAACCTTAGGGATACATGGAAAGCCCCCGCAACACCGAAAGAAACCAGTAACGCTGATAACAAAGACGAGGAGAAGCAAGCATGTTAGAAGGCTTAGCTATTTGGGCACTATTCATTTATTTACTGAGGCTGATTGGCATGCCTTGGAATAAAGGAACGAAAGCCTTTGCGTACCTTGGTGGTACTTCTTGGTTGCTGTTTGTGTGGGTAGGACTGATTAACTTTACGCCGATGGACCTCTCAGGCGGTTCCGTCGTTCAATCGCCACATATTCAATTGCGTCCAGATTCAACTAATGTGACGGGAAAAACCACGAAAGTTCATATTCACCCAAACCAAGACGTAGCTGAAGGTCAGTTGATCTATGAGATTGATGACACCAAATATGTGATCGCTCGAGATAAGGCAAAGGTTCAACTTGAGTCAGCAGAGGTCGCGTTAGACACAGCTCGCCAAGAAGTCAGCATTGCAAAAGTCAGCTACCAATCAGCGCTTGAAGACATCAAAGCTTCGATAGCACAAATTGAGTCAGCAAAGACCGACTTAGTTTTGCAGTCTAAGACTCTGGATCGTTATCAAAAGCAAAACAGTGTGGTTGAGCACACCATTACAGAGTCTGACATCGACCAACAAACCGCAAAGGTGGACTTAGCAACACACAACGTCACTACACTTGAATCTCAGTTGAGTAAGAAAGAAGTAGATGCGGAGAACGCTAAATTAAACATCCACAAAGCCGAAACCAATGTAAGTAAGAAGCAAACCGAGGTCGACTCTGCAAAAGCTACGTTGGCACAAGCACAGTGGGACTTGAATAGCACGAAAGTAACGGCGCCATCAGATGGCTTTGTTACCAACTTTATTCTTCGTGAAGGGCAACGTGTTTCGATGATGCCTCGTATACAAATGTATACCGAAGAGAAGTACGTGTTAATGCGGGTGAACCACCAAGCGATTCGCAACATCAAAGTCGGTCAGCCTGCGGAGTTCGCAACAGCGGTATACCCGGGGAAAATCTTCTCTGCGACAGTAGAAGGAATTGTGGAAGCAACGGGTGAAGCACAAGCCAGCTTATTAGGTATCGATGAACAGGTTCGAGTAACCACAGGTCGAAACCTTCAGAACAAGCACCACTTCGTTCGTTTGAAGATTGATGAAACAGAAGGTTACGACATCCCTGTCGGCTCAGTAGGGCTTGCCTGGGTTAGTGGTGAGAAGCCAATTAGCTTTATGGCCTTCCTCGATGTTATTCGTGGAATCATCATCAGAATGAAGTCTCAACTTTACTTCTTCTACTCTATCTAACCACCTTCATGGATTAGAAATACCAAGCCCGAATGATCATTGATCACTCGGGCTTTTCGTTTCTTGAATACAAACCAATAAGCTTAACTCAGAAAGAAGAGCCAACAGCTTGAACTCCCCTACTATTTGCCGTCAAGTCAATACCAATTCGCAAAATGCACTTGCATTACGCAAACATCCAATTTCAAAACGCTAAGAAAGCGCTTAAATACGCACCAAATTGCTATCAAACAGCCGATAATCAAGGTTATTAAAGTTGGCACACTAACTGCAATGTATTCATTGACCCTTCTTAAGCCGAGGGTCACCTAGCCAACTGACGTTGTTAGTGAACCTATACTTGTTCACAAAATATATAAGCCAATCGCGGTTATTGCGATTGGCTATTTTTTTACCTATCGTTTACCAAGCTTGCATTTCCCGTATACAGACAACCATTCATACCAATAACAATCAACATTCATACTCAACCTACATCTTGTTAGCCACCAACAAGTGATAGAAAACGTTTTCTATTAATTTCTATGAAATAATTCATAAAAATAACCTTATGTTTTATATGAAAATTTTAGCCAAAACTGGTTTTAACGACTGACTATTGACAAATTTAGCATTGACTATGTGATTTATATCACCATAATGCGCACGTTTGCCTGCAATATGGCGACCGTTAATTTTAATTTTGATCATTTGCGGAGGTTAAAAAATGGCTGCTGATAATAACTACAGTCTAGGGCCGGTTCCTACATCGGCTAGGAAAGGAGTCGCTTCACTCACCATGGTAATGCTTGGACTCACTTTCTTCTCTGCAAGTATGTGGACAGGTGGTTCACTCGGGACAGGCCTCTCATTCAACGATTTCTTCCTCGCCGTTCTCATCGGTAACCTAATTCTTGGTATTTACACTTCTTTTCTTGGCTACATCGGCTCATCTACTGGCCTCTCTACTCACCTCCTAGCGCGTTTCTCTTTCGGTACAAAAGGCTCATGGCTTCCTTCTGCTCTACTTGGTGGTACACAAGTCGGTTGGTTTGGCGTAGGTGTAGCGATGTTCGCAATTCCAGTACAGAAAGCGACGGGCATCGATACCAACACCTTGATTATTGTGTCAGGCCTTTTGATGACAGGTACGGTGTACTTCGGCATTAAAGCGCTAATGGTACTTTCAGCGATTGCTGTTCCAGCGATTGCTATTCTAGGTGGTTACTCAGTATTGACTGCGGTAGACAGCGTTGGCGGACTAGAACAGCTACAACTGATTAAGCCAGAAACTCCAATGAACTTCTCAATGGCCTTAGCAATGGTTGTAGGTTCATTTGTTAGTGCGGGTACGCTAACGGCCGATTTTGTTCGCTTTGGTAAAAAGCCAGCGAGCGCAGTATTAATCACAATGGTGGCATTCTTCATCGGTAACTCACTGATGTTTATCTTCGGCGCAGCCGGTGCAGCAGCGACAGGCCAATCAGACATTTCAGATGTGATGATTGCACAAGGGCTGCTACTTCCAGCAATCATCGTGCTTGGCTTGAACATCTGGACAACTAACGAAAACGCACTTTATGCATCTGGCCTTGGTTTATCTAACATCACTGGCCGCTCAAGTACTACAATGTCTATCATTAACGGTATCATCGGTACGATTTTCGCGCTGTGGTTGTACAACAACTTCGTAGGTTGGTTAACCTTCCTATCGTTGGCGATTCCACCAATTGGTGGTGTAATCATCGCTGACTTCTTCGCAAACCGTAAACGTTACAAAGATTTTGCAAATGCAGAGTTCCAAACCGTTAATTGGGCTGGCATTATCGCGGTAGCAACAGGCGTAGCCGCTGGTCACTTCCTTCCTGGCGTTGTTCCTTTGAACGCCGTGTTAGGTGGTGCAATCAGTTACCTCGTGCTTAATCCTCTATTGAACAAAAAAGCTCTGAAATCTCAGGCCGCCTAAGGACACACTATGACAACCTTATTAATCAAGAACGCGAAACTTCAAGACCAAGAGGGCTTGAAACAGATTCTGATTGAAAATGGTCAATTTTCTCGCATTCTCGATAATGACGCACAAATCAATCATCAAGGTGACATCCTTGATGCTGAAGGTGGCATTGCTGTTACACCGTTCTGTGAACCGCACATCCACCTAGACACTACTCAAACCGCTGGTGAGCCTAACTGGAACATCTCTGGCACTTTGTTTGAAGGTATTGAGCGTTGGGCTGAGCGCAAAGAACTGCTATCAATTGAAGACGTGAAATCTCGTGCGAAGCAAACACTGAAATGGCAGATCGCTAACGGTGTTCAACACGTGCGTACTCACGTTGATGTATCTGACCCAACGTTAGTTGCGTTAAGAGCAATGGTTGAAGTTCGTGAAGAGATGAAAGAGTGGGTCGACATTCAGATCGTTGCATTCCCTCAGGAAGGCATTCTTTCATACCCAAACGGCAAAGAGTTGCTTGAAGAAGCCGTGAAGATCGGCGCTGACGTTATTGGTGCTATCCCTCACTTCGAATTTACTCGTGAATACGGTGTTGAATCTTTGCATTACGTGTTCGAGCTTGCACGCAAGTACGACTGCTTAATCGACGTTCACTGTGACGAAATCGACGACGAACAATCTCGTTTTGTTGAAACACTGGCAGCCCTAGCTCATAAATTTGAGATGGGTGAAAAGGTAACGGCAAGCCACACAACGGCGATGGGTTCTTACAACGGTGCTTACGCATCTCGCTTGTTCCGCCTATTAAAGATGTCTGGTATCAACTTCGTAGCAAACCCGTTAGTGAACATTCACTTACAAGGCCGTTTTGACGATTACCCGAAACGCCGTGGTGTGACTCGTGTGAAAGAGATGCTAGCAGCAAACATCAACGTTTGTTTTGGCCACGATGATGTGTTTGACCCATGGTACCCACTGGGTACAGCGAACATGCTTCAAGTTCTGCACATGGGACTGCACGTAACACAGGTAATGGGCTACGACCAAATCAACAACTCGCTTGATTTGATCAGCAAAAACTCTGCTCGCACATTGAACATCCAAGACAACTTCGGTATCGAAGAAGGTAAGCCAGGTAGCTTACTTATTCTTACTGCTGATAATGGCTTTGATGCCGTGCGTCGCCAAGTACCCGTGCAGTATTCAGTGCGCCACGGTAAGGTGATTGCAGAGACTCAGCCAGCTAAAACAAAAATTAACTTAGCTCAAACAGAAGATATCAACTTCAAGCGTTAATATCGTCTATACTAATGAAGAAAAGGAAGCTGAGATGCTTCCTTTTGTTGTGTTGGCGGAGCGACAAAACTATCACTAATTCAGTGTGTTTTTTGTACATTCGCACGGTATGACAAAAAAAGCACAGATTTCGCAATCAATGTGTGTACATCTCAAAAGACTGTGTTAACATGCTCTCGCTCTGTTAGCCGGAGTTATTTAAGTTAGATGAATAGTAAAAAATTGACATGTAAAATCGTTACCCGTTTTTGTAAGTAGTTTTTCCTTATTTCTTAGCAATATTAAATAATTCAATTATCAGCGCATTGCAGTAATGCAATCAACAATTTAGAAAATTTATGAATAAGGGACAAATTATGTCTAACACAAATACTGGCACTGTAAAATGGTTTAACGAAGAGAAAGGTTTCGGCTTCATTTCTCAAGACAACGGCGGCGCTGACGTATTCGTACACTTCCGTGCTATCGTTTCTGAAGGCTTCAAAACTCTGAAAGAAGGCCAAAAGGTTTCTTTCGAAGTTGAAAACGGTCAAAAAGGCCTACAAGCAGCAAACGTTGTTGCTCAATAATTAGCTTTTAGCTAAAAAGAATTTTAAAGCGCTGATTTTTATCGGCGCTTTTTTATATCTGCTCAGCTTTTTATATCTGCTCATAAGTACTCCCCCTCTTCCTTTCTTTCGTTACACGCTTCATTCTCTTCACCTCTTGCGAATCAAGTTGCCTCATATAACGTTCTAGTCCCAATTGTTCATACAGATTCTACGCTAAGAACATCCCCCCAAGCTTCAATGCACCACAACCCTGAAATTTAGTTGAGCTTTTCATCTAAAACCTCACCTATGTTCCAAAATGAATAACCAAAAATATGGTTAAAGAACAATCCATTAGATATAAGTTATGAATACGCAATCGATATTCATAATAAAAATGAGTAATTTATCCAACCCTCATCCATTAATTATATAATTTTTAAAGCAAAGGCCTTCGAAATCCGCTAACCTTGTCGACAAGTGGCTTTAGTTAGTTTGGTACCTGCAGTAAAAATAATGAAGAAAGACGAATTTCAGAAATCCACCGCAAATCTAAAAAAAGCGGTGCCTCTTATGATGAAGAACAGAGTGTCTACCACACCGGCAAATTACGCACTTTGGTACACCTATGTCGACAATGCTATCCCACAGCTAACTCAAGACATGGATGGTATTTTAGAACACTACGGTATCTGCCCTCCTGCCGTTGGTGAACAGCTTTACAACAATTACGTTGCCAGCAAATCCGAAACCAATATCAATGACCTTCGTGCGAATTTAGAACTGTTAGTTTCTGAAGTATCGAACTCGATGAACGACACACTGACCGATACCTCTGCTTTCTCTGACATGATCGGCAAAAGCTTCGAGGATTTGGCTCGTGTTGATAACGAAAGCTTATCTATCGATGAAGTGATGACTCTGGTTCGTCAGCTAGTTTCTGAGTCTCGTCATATTCGTCACTCGACTCAGTTTTTAAACTCGCAACTGAACTCAGCTACGTCAGAAATCACCAAACTGAAAAGCCAACTTGTCGAAGTTCAGAAAGACGCGCTTTTTGATAGCACTACCACACTGTATAACCGCCGTTCATTCGACCGTGATATAGAAACCTTATGTGAAGCGCAACAATCTCTGTGTCTGATTCTTCTCGATATCGACCACTTTAAAAATTTCAACGACACCTATGGTCACTTGTTTGGTGACATGGTTCTGAAAGGAATAGCTCGCAAACTCAAGCTAAGTTGCCGTGAAGGTATTTCTGCTTATCGCTTTGGTGGCGAAGAGTTCGCTCTCATTGTGCCAAACAAATCTGTGCGTATTGCTCGTCAGCTTGCTGATACCAACCGTCGCTCTCTCGAGAAGCTGTCGATTAAAGATCGCCGCAGCGGACAACAAGTTGGAAATATCACCGCATCGTTTGGTGTGGCCGAACTTGAACCGGGTGAATCAGCACAGTCGCTGATCGAGCGTGCTGATAGGCTACTTTACGAAGCGAAGTCACTGGGTCGTAACCGAGTAATGCCTTTGTAAGACGCAATCAATGCTCCTTTCGACACATTAGTCGGCTCGTATTGAAACTAGAAAGCCCCAAAGACATCATCTTTGGGGCTTTTTCTTTAGCTGTATAAATTGGTTTGTTACTTAAGAATCACCATTAAATCTGGAAGCAGTAATTCAGGCAGTAGTCTTCACCACTCTTAGCTCTGAACTCTTTATCTTCACTGCACGCTTTTGGTTTTCCTTTCTCGTCACCTTTTACCAGGCTGATCCAGTGGCGCATTGCTGCGATAGTCTCTTGATGTAATGAAGGGCTCGTTGCTTCCATTGGTGATTGACCGAAGGTCGTGCACGACTCTAATTGGATATCATCAATCTCTACTAGCTCAATGCACCCTGTCCCTTTATAACAACCAAACATTACTTCTAGGTGGCTTCCGCTGCCATCGCGGAACAAGATTGAGTCTGGGTCACTCTTCTCACCCATGTAAGCCACAAACTGCTTAGGGTGCTTCAGGCCGCTGTGTTGGCCATCTTTAAAGTAGGCCATGATATGACGGTAATCGACTACGTAGCTCGTTACATCTTGGTGTGAGCCATGCTCCAGTGGGAACAGACGGTCAAGTAGTTGCTTTGCTTTCACTTGCTTTTCAGTTTGCTGGTTTGCGCTGATTGTCTCCACGGCAAAGACAGCTTCAGCGATAAATGGCTTTGATTGTTTTTGGATTTCTGTTTTATCGAATGTAAGCATATTCATAGTCTTTCCCTCTTGACCAGTCCGGTGAAAGCCACCGATTTGTAACGCAAAAATGTGCCCTAGAGCAATTATTCCAAACTAACGTTTAATTTATTTGTCATTTTGTGAATTGCTTAGTTTGTAGATTAGCGGTTTTTTACATACAATTTCACAACAAAAATTTTACAATGTGAATTTTACAAATATGGCCTTGTCAAAAAGTTTAGTTCGTCAGTCACATTTCCTAGGTACGAAAATACGTAACCTTAGGAAGCGTAACCATTTAACGATGGAAGATCTGTCTGCGCGTTGTATTAGAATCAACCCAGAATACGCGCCTTCCGTTTCTTACCTTTCAATGATTGAACGTGGAAAGCGGGTGCCAAGCATCGACATGCTGGAAGTGATCGCGCAAGTCTTTCAGAAGAATCCTACGTGGTTTCTAGACGACGAATCAGAGCAACAAGCCATAGCTCCAGATAAAGGGAATCGCGGCGGGATAAGCGGTATGGCGCTCGAGCCTAGCTTTCTTTTCTCCAACGACATCCTGCAGATTGCGATACCTGAGATGCTGTCACAAACCGGCATCTCTGGTCGCCAGTTTGCACACCTATTAATTCGAGCACACCAAGAGAGCAATCAAAACCACTTCCCTGACCTTGAGCGTGCCGCTGAGGAAGTTGGCCTAAAACGTCTCAACCTCAGCGTAGAAGACCTCATAGACATCGCGAGAACGCTTGGAATCAATATCCGCTGGGTGACACGCCCACCGCAAGATGTCGTCGATGAGCTAGGCATCAACGCCAAGCAGTTAGTGACCTCGTTTTTTGAGCCTCCGGGTACAATCTTCTTAAACGAAATTCTTAAAGAGTATCCTACGCGTCTGAAATACGACCTGTCGGTTTATATCGGCCACTGCATTTTGCATAGCAAAGAAGGATTAAAGAGTGTGTTGTCGGTCGGCAATAACAACACATGGGACGACAACCAAGTATCAGGCTCTTCCCAGCTCAACTCTCAAGACATTCTTCAAGCATGGCGTGATTTTGAATCCAGCTTCTTTGCAGGCGCGCTGTTATGCCCGAAAGTCCCGTTCAGGCAACTGCTCGATCGTACTGGATACGAAATCGACGTTCACAAAAGAGCAGGGGTTTCCCCCTCTGTTGCGATGCGTCGAATGACGGTAGTATCCCCCTACCCTCACTGGCACTACTTTGATGCTTATGGTCCGGGGAAACTCAAGGCGGTATACCGCGGGAACGGGATTCCACTGCCTTGGGGGAATATGAGAACGGTCGCTGACCCATGTCAACATTGGGCTGTGTTCCGTCGATTATCTGAACCTAGAGCGGGTAGCTCTGCTCAGATCTCCATTTTGAATGTGGGTGATGAGCCAAGAATCTACTGCTGTGAATCCATCAATATGACGGATCCAGCGGGTAACAATCGCGTTTTGTGTGCTGGTATAGATCTCAACCCTGCGATTGATGCTCAAGGCGGTAATTCGAGAGAAATAGCAGAGCAGCTTAAGGCGTCATGCGTCAACAATGGCGGTTCTGTAGCTATACCGCGTAACATCAAGAAAGATCTCACGACAATAGCCAAGATTCTAAATATAAATTGGATTGAACGTGGGATCGAAACAGAGGCGAGGCTTATCTGCTCCAGAGGCGGAGAATGCCCACGCCAACCAAGCTGTTACTCAAAATGTGGTGAGTGTTAAAGCAATTGAGGTACGAGCATGATAGCAATTATTGTGTTCTACTTATTTTGTCTGGTTAGCTTTGTTTTGCCTGATTGGCTTGATTAAGCAACGGCCATTAGTAAAAAGCAATTAAACAAATAGAACCTAAAATTCAGGCAAAAAAAAACCAATCACAAAAGGGTGATTGGTCATATATTTTGTGTGAACAATAAAGGTTCACTAACAACGTCAGTTGGCTAGGTGACCCTCGGCTTAAGAAGGGTCACCATTACTAATGCAGCATACGTGCCAACTTTTAAAACACGTATTTACTACGCATCTGGACACGTATTAGCCGTAAATTCTTGTTTGTTTTGCAAACTGGAATTGCAAATTGCAAAAATCCACAAAAACGCTAGTGATTATGTTGTTATTAAAAAATCATTAAAGATTCGTTACCCTTCCTCTAAAGTCCAATTTATCAATAGATTCAACAGTTTTACCCTCACTTACCACACTCTCAAATTGCAAAATAACAGGCATAAAAAACGCGAACATTGAGATTCAATATTCGCGTTTATTCGATTTCTATGACAGAAAGAACTTAGCCAACGAGACGCCTTTTTATAAAGCAACTCTCGTTCAGTATCTCAGCAAAGATAACTTCTGAGGAGCTGGCTTAGAGCGGCTTCGAGATGGCTTGTTTGTCGAAGGCTTGCTTCCTGCTGGCTTGTTCGATGACTTGCTTGGGCCATAGCTGCCACCGTACCCCGACTTCTTAGGTTTACCTGCTGGCTTGCCTGTATTGTTTGACTGACCTGAGCTTTTTGGCTTGCCAGAACCGTTTGCTTTACCTGCACTGCTTGGCTTGCTTAAAGTATTTTGGTTACCTGCTTTGTTCGCAGAAGGCTTATTACCTGCACTACCGCGCTTGAAGTTGCTGCCGTTGTTTCTTACAGACTTATCTTCGCCCGCTGCTGCATTATTTTCGGCAGGTTTCTTACCAGATGTTGGCTTACGCTTTGGCGCAGAACCTGTACCCGATACGTGACGCTTGTTCTTGCCTGCTGGCTTGTGACCACGAGCGTTGTCACCAGAACGTTGACCGTCTGCATGTTCACGTGGTTGTTTCGCTTTCTTCGGCTTCTTAGGCTTAATCGGACGTGTATCCAAACGAGACTCTGGCAGCTTGTTTACTGGCGAGAAGCCTTCAAGTTCACGACGCTCTAGCACTTGTTGAATCAGGCGTTCAATACCGAACAGTTCACCCACTTCATCGGCACAAACCAATGAGATAGCTTTACCCACTTCACCTGCACGGCCTGTACGACCAATACGGTGTACATAGTCTTCTGATACATGAGGAAGGTCGAAGTTAACCACTTGAGGCAGTTGTGGAATATCGATACCACGTGCTGCGATGTCTGTTGCTACAAGTACTCGAACCTTGCCCGTTTTGAAGTTCTCTAGGGCTTTAGTACGTGCGCCTTGGCTCTTATTACCGTGAATCGGCGCAGCAGTGATGTCTTGCTCTTCAAGGAAACGAGCAAGCTTGTTAGCACCGTGTTTTGTTTTGCTGAATACCAGCACTTGTCGCCAATCATTGTCTTTGATTAGCTTCGCTAGCATTGCGCTCTTTTTCTTTTTATCTACTGGGTAGATGCTTTGCTCAACGGTTTTCGCCGTAGAGTTTGCTGGGCTCACCGAGATCTCAACTGGGTTATTCACCAAGCCTTTTGCCAAGCTACGGATGTCATCAGAGAAGGTCGCAGAGAACAGTAGGTTCTGACGTTTCTTAGGCAAGAAAGCCAAGATCTTACGGATATCACGGATGAAACCCATGTCTAGCATACGGTCCGCTTCGTCTAGCACTAGGATCTCTAGTTGATCGAAACGCACTGCATTTTGATTATATAGGTCAAGTAGACGACCCGGTGTTGCCACCAGCACATCACTACCTTTACGCAATTTTTGCATCTGAGGGTTAATTTTCACGCCACCAAACACAACGGTAGAAGTCAAAGGTAAGTTAATACCGTACTTAACTACGCTGCCATTCACCTGCGCAGCAAGTTCACGAGTTGGAGTTAACACAAGTGCACGAACTTGATTCTGACGTACGCGAGTGCCTTTTGATAAGATTTCAAGAATAGGTAGCGTGAAGCCTGCAGTTTTACCTGTACCTGTTTGAGCAGCGGCCATTACATCTTTGCCCGTTAGGACAGCTGGTACGGCTTTCTCTTGGATTGGTGATGGCTTATCGTAACCTTGTGCTTCAATAGCTTTAAGGATCGGTTCAGAAAGGCCAAGGGAGGTAAAACTCATAGATTATTTTCTCAGTTGAATAACATTTAGTATGAGCAACACGGTAAAAATGGCGTTGCTACAGCTTTTGCTGATCAGATGATTGATACGGAGCAAAGCGCGGTATTCTGAGGCTTTTCCCCACATTCAGCAACTAAATTCTAATCGCAACTAAGATTCTGTCGAGGTTATCTGGCGCTTCTGCTCGTACATTTTTTCATCAGCGGCTTTTAAAAGGCCATCCACATCGTTGAAGCTGTCGTTATAAACAACCCAACCCACACTGATTCTGAGATAGATAGAGTGCGTTTCATAAATCACAGGTGTTTCGCAGATCGCGCCTTTCAGTTTGTTGGTAATCGATGCCACATGTTCTTCATCGATAATGCGTGGCAACAAAACGAGGAATTCATCCCCGCCCATCCTCGCGACAATATCTGAGGTACGTAGCATACTCTTAATTCGTTTAGCACACTCAATCAAGACTTTGTCACCTGCGGCGTGACCATAGGTATCATTGATGGCTTTAAAGGCATCTAGGTCGATGTTCACCACCGCAAAGGTTTTGGTTTTCTGCTTTTGTACCGTTTTGAACGCTTGCTTGAGGCTATACATGAAGTAACGACGATTAGGTAGCATCGTCAACTCATCGTGCATTGAACGGCTATCCGAAATGCGATAGAGCCTGTAAATCATGATGTAAGCCACTGCTAGAATCAGCATTAGGGTGTAACCCACTAACCTCACCCCATGAACACGGTACCAAGGCACATCCATTAGCACATGTTCATTGCCCGACAATGCAAGGTACCAGCCACCATAAGGGAAGTTCACCTGCTCTGTCGTAAACGCATTGGAGAAGACACTTGGCTTGCCATAGAAAACATCGCCCTCTTTACCGGCGCTGTTGGTTCCACGTATTGCCAATTCGTATTTCTTCTCAATCTTGCCGATACCCACATCTTTCAGCAGTGCATCGAGATCAATCACTGCACTCGACACGCCCCAATAGTCTTGATTAAAGGGAGGATCTCTAAAGATAGGCGTGCGCGTTATCAAGGCTTGACCACCTTGAAACAGGTCAAATGGTCCCGCGATAAAGGTATTGCCGATGTTGCGCGCGATTTCTACCGACTCCCATTGGCTTGGATAGTCACGGTAATCAATCCCGAGGATCTGTTCATTGCCTTCCATTGGATAAACGAAATTAAGTACATCGTTTTCAGCAAGACCAATCAAGCGAATATGGAAGCCGTCACGGATAATGTTCTGCGCGATCTGATCCCACGCCTTCTGATCCCCATTAGGATTAATAGTCACCAGAGTCGAGAAATTATTGAGGATATACATGTCCGACACGATCGTCGCTTCTATGCGAGATCGAATAATCGAGAGCTGCTTTTTTGCCTCAGAATAGGATTCATTTTTAAGATAGGTTAATTCCTTGGCGTGAAAAAGCTCGATAGCACTCACTACCACTAGGAAAAACAACAAAGATAATAATTTGGCAGGCAATTGCTTGCTAGAACCACTTGGCATTCACGAACCTCTAACACTTTTGTTCTGTTTACTGCCTTAAATCGGCTCATTTCTGGCTAATTCTTTCAGTATGCCGACAAGCAGTTAAAAATCCACACTTTGCGTTGGGTCTCATTTCATTATTGAGCGATTCATCACTTCACTGTGAGTTAACTACACTGATTAATAAATCAAAAAACCTTAATGAACCTTTTAAAGCTTACATTGTATTGACCCAAACCTTACATTAAAGGATTCATCAGTGTTATTTTATACTTACAATTAATCAGCTTGGTACCTTACAAACATGAAGCTAAAATCTCTCACTCTGTGCACTTTGTTATCTGCCTCCGTCGCAGCAGCGTTTCAAGTACAAGCAACTTCTGACGAGCAACAGACTGTTAACGTACAAGAGCGTGTTAACATACAAGAGAACAAACAAGCAACAAGCGTACCAAATGTTCAATCACAAGCTGATTCTCTCTACTCTCAAGAACAATCTTTCAAACAATCCGCAGATTTGATTCGCACCACCTACGAAAGCCAACTCTTTACCCTGCCAGCATTCAAAGAGGGTCACTATGGTTTGCGTATGTATCGACAAACATTAGACGACAAATATTCTGCTGCGGTGTGGAGTGATATAGCGCGTGTATCAAGCAAGCTCAGCCGCCTATCGAATGATGTTCACACCATGGAACAAATCGTACTATACTCAGAGAAACGCGTGGCTTCTTATGTCGGCGACGACGATGAACGCAGTGTTCGACGCTACAACATCACTAAGCACATGCCTGAGTATCTGTACCTCGGTGTCGACCTTCTGGGTTCTATGGCGCGCGCGAACGAATACGGCTTGGAACACAAGAACGATGCCAAACTGCGTGAAATCATTCGTCGCTATGACTTCTCTCGCTACGTAACCAATGAAGACATGGTGAAAGCGTGGGCCGCTCAACTTGCAAATCAAGTGTACTGGCTGCGTCAGTTGGGAGAGCAAGATGTGGTTGATGAGTTCGTTGATACCTTCAAAAAAGCGTACCCAGACGACAAAGACAAGAAGCTCTCAAGTCAGCAATACGGTAATAAAATCTATGGTATGACACATGTGATCTTTGGTGACTCGGAATACTACCAACACCAAGTAAGCGAGCAAGAACACCAATGGATCTACGATTACTTCAGAGAGAACATCGATACCATTCTACTACGAGCGAAAGAAGATGTGATTGCTGAGGTTGGATTAACCTTCTTATTGGCAGGTTTAGAATATGATCCCGTTGTAGAGAAAACTCGACTCGCGATTCAAGCTTCAATCGATGAGAAACAAGGCATGATCCCTTCAATTACTGGCGATTTTGACCTTGAGTACGGTGAACACCGCAATGTGCTAGCAATCATGCTACTCGATTGGCAACAAGTGAATGAAGCACCGACTTATGAAGGTAACCCTAAGGTATTTACTAATATCCCTTACGGGCTCATAAAAAACCAACCGCTGAAGAACTAGCAGCAATATCTAGGTTGTTTAGAACCCCAAAAGCCGCATGCCTTCCTAGGCCTGCGGCTTTTTAAATTCTTACCACACCATCACACAGGTTCTGGGGAGACTTTGTTCATCACTATCGTGAAATCCCCTTCAGCGTAGCCTTCTATCAGAGAGACATCATCACACAACGTTTTACAGAAGCGATACACGCCCTGAGGGTGATAACTCATTAAGGTGTTACGCGAAGGGTATTTGCTTGAATTGAGAAGATTAAAAATCACCGTTTGATTCGCCAATTCAAACATACGAGTGATCATGTTGGTCAGGTAGTCTGAATCACGAGAGATATAATTCAGTGAGCCACTTGCTATAACCACATCGTGTGCTCGGAGATTCATCTTACTCATATCACCCGATAAAAACTGACAACGAGCCTCGGTGTAGCTTTGCTTAGCCTTTTTGAGGAAGTCTGCGTGTTGATCAACGCCCGTGTACGATTGAATGCAATAGATACTGTCGAGCAGTTCAAACAACTCTCCGTAGCCACAGCCTAAATCCAAAACACTTTTTTTCTCAAAATCGGCTGAGCGAGCAATCACTTCAAAGCGACATAATTGGCTCTCTTCGCTAGTCCAACCTAAAGACTTCGCTTTATCACCATTCGAACGGTTAGTCTGCTTTCGGTGATACCAATACACCTTAAAACGATCACGCCAGTGCATTACGAGAAATCCACCCACACTTCACGTCCACTAGCCAACTCTTGGTTATGGTATTGCCATTGGTATTGCGCGAGCAACTTCTCGGTGAGCTCTAGCCCTAAACCAAAGCCCAAATGATTGTCTTCTTCCGCGCCGTCGGTATTGTGATTAACAATGGTGACTTTTAAGCCCACTTGAACGATGTCCACCGTCCCGCTTCCTGTGTGTTGAAAGGCATTACGGGTCAGGTTAGTCAATACAATTCGAGTTAGCCCGACAGGCAATTGGCACTGTGTGTCGTCGCTTTCAAGGTTCACTGCCACATCTTTTCCATTTAATAGATAGGTTAAGTCATGGTTTATCTGTTGCAACATGTCGCCGATATGTATGTTTTCCAACGGCAAATCTTTGTCTTGCTGTCGTGTCAGCCACAATAAGGTTTCAGTCAGGTCTGTCATGGTAAAGCCCGCACGCTTGATTCGGTCTATCACTTCAAGTTGCTTTTCTGGGCTCTTGCCTTTTTGAATCAACTTCTCTAACAGTTCACTGTTGGTTCTTGTCACTGCAATAGGCGTGCGTAACTCATGACTCGCGTAACCTAAGAACTTCTGTTCTCGTTCTAAGCTGCTTTGAACCGAGCTTAAGCTATCACGAATGATGTTAGCCAAAGTGTTCAACTCACTGAAGTGAAAATCGGGAGTGGGTTCATTGAGGTTATCTTTGTCTAACGACTTGGCCCAATTCTTTAGCTGTTCAACAGGCGATGCTACTTTACGTAATATCAAAACTAAAATCGCGAAAAAGAGGACAATCGCGGCTAACGCCGTCAGAAAAATTGTCACAAAGTGAGGCAGTGCTTTGTCGTCTAAGAAATGGTCTTGTTTTTGGTCAAACACAGCAGAAACGTAACGCACTTCAGCTCCCTTCATCACTTTCATGACAAAGTAACCTTCTTTTGGCGGTGCAAAGATTGACTTACCAAGAACCTTTTTTGAGATGATATTTAACTCAACGTTATTCTGCTCAATATGAGTTTGAATACCTTGTGGTAAATCGCTCCATTGCGTTGCAACCGTAAACTCTTGATTGGTCATAGGCTTGCCCGGTTTCACAATCTCTTGCTGAGCTTGAGCAATCATAGAGCCACGCATAGCGACATCCATACCTGAGATAAAGTAATTTATACTCAATGCCGATAGAACCAGAATCGTCGTTACGCCCGTAACCAAAATCGCCAGCAAAACATAGATTCTTAAGCTTGGTCTAATCTTCATCCTTCTGGTTGCTCCTTAATCGCAAACCCTTTACCCGCAATGGTATGAAGTAATTTGTTGTCTTGTTCAGCATCGACTTGTTTACGTAGATTGAAAATATGCACTTTTAAGCTATTACTGTCGGGTTGATCGTCGCCCCACACGCCCTGAATTATCGTCTCTCTTGAGACGGGATTAGGGCTAGAACGCATCAAAACTTCTAATATTTTGAGCGCAGTTGGGGAAAGCTTGAGAGGTAAATTAGCGCGATAAGCTTGATGCTGTTTAAGATCGATCTCCAGATCGCTCACCGATAATCGGCTAACCTGACCACTGCGTCGCTTGGCCAGTACTTGCGCTCGAACAATTAGCTCTTCCATCGCAAATGGTTTGATCAAGTAGTCATCGGCCCCTTTTGAAAAACCCGTCAATTTATCATCTAACGTATCACGTGCAGTCAGCATCAATACTGGTGTGTCGATCCCCTGTGCTCTAAGGTTTTCACAAACCTGCAACCCGTTCATCTTAGGTAGGTTCAGATCGAGGATCACCGCGTCGTAACGATTGGTTTCTATTAGGTTAAGGCCCGCTAAACCATTGGCTGCATAATCACACTGGATGTCTTCTAAATCGAGGTAATCGATAACAGCAGTCGCCAAGTCGAGGTCGTCTTCAACCAAAAGCAATTGAAGCTTATCTGTGAGTTTATTAGTGACGGATTCTGCCATCATGACGACCTCTATTGTTAGTTGTAGTGTAGCTTCGCGGTGATCTTTGTATCTTGATCGGTAATGAACCTAGACCGAAGTTGCCGAGACTCACTCTGCCCCATCAGCCTAGATATCATTAGCTTAGCCACTGTTAAGCCCTTTGTTCAACGCCTTTAACTCGATTTGTAACTTTAAGAATCAGCGACTTAATCTCACACTGAATCATTAATAATGCTGGCGTCAGAATCAGTGTAATAAGTGTTGCAAACAAAATACCGTAGCCTAGCGCCGCTGCTGCAGGGATCAGGAATTGAGCCTGCAAAGACGTTTCACTTAATAGTGGCGTCAAACCTGCGAACGTTGTAACCGATGTAAGTAGAACGGCTCTAAGTCGACCTGAACACGATTCAACAATCGCATCGTGAACCGACTTGCCCTTCTCCTTGATTAACTCGTTAAAACGAGAAACCAACAACAAGCTGTCATTCACTACCACACCGCTCAACGCTAAAATACCGTTTAACGATAGGATACTGATTGTTAAGTCATTCCACCAGTGTCCTAGGATTGCGCCAACAATACCAAATGGAATCGCTGTCATGATGATCACCGGTTGAATGTAAGACTTCAGCGGGATAGCAAGCAGCGTGTAAATCGCAATCATGGCGAGCACAAACATGCTCATCATTGAACTAGCCGTCTCTTCTTGCTCTTCCGTTTCGCCTGCAAAATCGACCGTTAACCCGGGATATTGCGCTTCTAGATTCGGTACTAGCGTTTCTTGCAGTTGATGAACAAGCTCTGCCGGTGCAACGACGTCTTTATCTAGAACCGCACTGATGTAAACAGCTCGTTGACTATCAATACGTGTAATCTCTGAAACTTGGTAATCTGAATGAACTTCCGCAACTGTACTCAAAGGCACCACGGTACCGTCGTTGGTTCTCACGCTCGATTGCTTGATATCCGCAATGGTTTGACGAGCTGATTCTGGGTAACGAACTCGAACTTTCACTTCATCTTTACCACGTTGGAATTGCTGAACTATGTCACCACCAAACGCCTGTAATACTTGCTGTGAAAGGCTTGCCGTATCAAAACCTAACGCACGACCTTGTTGTGTTAATTCGAAACGATACTGAGGCTCGCCAAGATCCAAGTTATGATCAATGCCACTCACACCGTCAATCGCTTGAAGCTTGGTTAAGAACTCATTGCCCGCCGCGGTCACTGATTCTTCATTCCACGATTTCAGTTCCACTTTGAAGTTGTCGACCATCTCCATTTTAGACAAGATTTTAAGCTTCTTAACCCCTTCCATTTGGCCAACAGCCTCTTGCCATGCATCTGCAAACTCGTTCGATGTGTAAACACTGTCACTGTCCAATTCAATTTTCACTTGGCCGGAATCATCGGCATCGGCGATCACCTGAAGGCTAAGCAGTTCCGATGCTTCGTCTTGGGCACCGTATTGCGCTCTCAGAGTTTCATCCGTTTGTGTTGCTGCCGCTTCAAGCACTAACAAGTTTTGCTGTGTTTGACCAAAACTCGCGTCGTTTTGCATCGACATGTCGGCAGTCACTGTGTCGCCCGGCATATCAGGGAAGAATGCCACACGAACCGCCCCCGTCATTGGCAACCCTGCCACCAAGATAAGCAGTGACAAGAAAACCATCACCACGGCATAACGCAGTTTCAGCGCCCATTCAATCACAGGGCAATAGATGCGCTTATTGAACCAACCTAATCCAGTATCGGCAGCATGTTGAACACGAGCCCACAGCCCCTTCTTCTCACTGCGTTTGGTATTAATGTGTGCAAGGTGCGATGGCAGAATGAATTTAGACTCAACCAAAGACAGCAGTAAACAGATAGTCACGACCGTACCGAACTGAGCGTAAATTTGCCCCATTTTGCCTTCAACGTTAGCGAGTGCTAAGAAGGCAACAACCGTCGTTAACACACCGAATATAGTCGGTGAAGCCACCTTCATAGTGCCTCGAATAGTACTGCCTATCGAGTCCCCTTCTTCTTTGCGCGTGGAGTAGATACTTTCCCCGACCACCACGGCATCATCGACCACTATCCCGAGCGCCATAATGAAACCAAAGGTGGTCATTTCATTGATGGTTAACCCCATAAAGGTGTCGGTCATGAAGAACATAGTGCCAAAGAAGACGAACGGTAAGCCCGCTGCTACCCAGAAAGCGACACGCACGTTAAGGAAGACCGCTAACACGATGAATACCAAAGCGATACCGGTGAGCGCGTTCTTCACCAATAGGCTTAAACGGTCTTTGATCATGGTACTTTTGTCGTACCAAGTTTCGATTTCGACATCACTAGGCAGCATGTTGCTGTTTTCCCAACGCTCTACGACTTTCTCTGCTTGTTCAACAATGCTGACGACGTCTCCGTATTCATCCATCACGATCTGGATCGCCATCGCATTCTGTTGGTTATAGCGAGACAGCATGAAGGTGTCGTCGGCAAACATGTCTTCAACGTTGGCAATGTCACCCAGTGTAATTTGAGTACCATCGGTGGTCGTCATCACCGGAATTGCGTTGAAATCTTGGATCTCATACGCCTGTTCCGATACCTTCAAACGAACCGTTTTTTCGCCGTTACGAAGACTAGTAGATATTGCAGCAGAAGACTCCGCATTGATCGCTTCTGAAACGTCAGTCAGAGTTAAGCCGTAAGCTTGCAGCTTATTCTCATCAACCTCGACTGAGATCATAGGATCAGCCTTAGCCTTGATTTCCAAATCACGAATCGAAGACTGACTCAGTAAATCCGACTTAAGTTGCTCGGCTAAGCTTTGAAGCGTTGCTCTGTCTGCATCCCCATAAAGCTGTACCCATAAGGCGTGATCTTGCATACGAGCCTTATCGATCACTGGATTATCAGCACCTGCAGGTAGGTTATTGATCGCATCAACCTTGGTTTTCACGTCGGCTAATAGGGTATCAAGATCGTAAGTGCTCGTTTTCTCAATCGAAACATGGCTACCGTTGGCGTCAGAAGTCGACGTGATGCGCTTAATGCCCGGAACGGTTTCTAACGCATCTTCAATCTTAATCGCAATACCTTCTTCCGCTTGGATAGGGTCACCACTGTCATAGGTTACAGACACTGTCACCACATCAGGTTCAAGGCTTGGAAATGCTTCTTTACGCAGTGAGTTCAGTGATAACAGGCCAATGATGATCACGCCCACTAACAGCAAGTTCGCCGCCACAGAGTTATTCGCGAACCATGCGATTGCGCCAGTATGTGGTTTGCTCGGCGTCTGGTTACTGTCCATTCGGCTATTCGGTTTCAACTCATGAGACATGACTAGCCCTCCGCCTTAGCCAAAACGACCATGCCCGCTTTAAAGCTGCTTAACGGACGCTTAACCACTTGAACACTATCGTCAATTTCCACGCCCAGTTTGGTAGGATCGATGTAAATCAAACCGCCTTTTTCAAACTCAACATCCGCGTTTGATTTAGAAAGCTGACCGCTGTCATCGACGAACCACAGGTCACCCTGCTGCGAAAGTGCAGAAGCTGGAAGCTCCCATAATTGAGTTAATTGTTTGCCTGAAATCGTTGCTTGAACAAACGTACCTGGATAAAGGTCTTTCTCTTGCTCCAAAGGATTATCGACTTTCACTATCAATGAGCGCTGACGCGTGTCTTGTTGTAAATGCTGCTCTACTCGCTCGACATAACCTTGCCATTGGAATTGACCATCAGAACTCGATAGAGTCACTGGCCACGGCTGCTCTTTCAATTGCGAGTTATCGCTGCTTGGCAGGCTCAACCACTGGCTTTCAGAAAGAGGCACAGAAACTTCAACCTCATCGATGCTGTATAACGTAGCGATCTGCGCGCCAGTTTGCGCGTAGCTTCCCGGTTGAACATCACGACTCACGACCAACGAATCGAAAGGGGCAACCAAAGTTGTTTTTTGGAGGTCTTGCTCAGCTTTTACTAGTTCAAGCTTGGCATTTTCTAGAGCTGCTGTTACTTGTGCCAGTTGTGGCTCACGCAACACTAATGGAGAGTCAGGCTCGCCAGACAAACCAGAACGTTGCCATTCAGACTTAGCTTGTTCACCTTGTCTCTGTTCTTCCAATAAATCCAATTGAGCTTGAGCCACATTCGCCTTCGCTTGTGTTACCGCTTGTTGGTAACTTGTCGAATCGATATTGGCGATCACCTCGCCTTGGGCTATCACTTGTCCGGTTTCAAACTGCGAGCTGATCGTTTCTACTCGGCCACCAACTTCCGTTGAAAACATCAATTCGTAACGCGACCTTGCTTCTCCGTAGCCCACAACTTCCGCTTGGTAGTCACCCAATGTTGCGAGTACCACAGACACTTGTTGCTGTTGTGATGCAGCCAAGATCGTCGTTTCAACAGGCGTCATTTCAACAGACTTTGCCCCAATAGACTGAGAGCCAACAGACATAGCTTGTGGCTCTGAAACCGTTAGTTCATTAGTCTTTTCAGGAATTGGAGCCACTTGAGAACCATTGTAAGCAAGAGCAGCAAATATGCTTGAACCAGCAACGAGAGTGATGGCAATTGTGATGGTATTCAGTTTCATGAAGATACTCCTAAGCCCAGAGCTAGGCCTAAATCAATTCGGTTTACGAGACGGTTATAAATGGTTTGTGTTAGCTGCGCTTCAAGGTCGTAGGTTTGTTGCTGAACAGTAAGTAGATCAAAAATGTCGACTAAACCCTGACGGTATTTCTCTTCATAACTGGTGAAACTGCGTTGTGCGCTCACTAATGCGTTTGACAGGTGCTGCTGTTGCAGTGTGAGTGAGGATTCTTGCCCCATTGCGTTTTCCACTTCATTCACCGCATTAAGTAGGGTTTCTTGGTAAGCCCAGTAACTGGTTTCAGTGGTTAGGTCAGCAATCTCAGCTTGTGCTTTCAGCTTGCCACCTTGAAATAATGGTGCTGACACTTGACCAAGTGCGCTCCACAAAGGCCCTGTCAGCAAGGCTTCACTCGGAGAGTCGGCTATGTCAGTTAGGCTCGCTGATAAGCTGATTGATGGCAGCATGGCTTTATATGCCGCATCTGCGCGCAATGCTTCTGCTTCGATGTTGAAGAAAGCGGCTTGCAGATCCGGACGCCCTGCCAAATCTTGCGTCGGCATGTTGTCTAGCGGATTAATGATGGTTGGGAATGAACCAAGTTCCGCAAGCGACAACTCATCATATTCACCACTCCATTGCCCAGTTAACAGAACTAACTCACGTCGGCTTTGTGCAAGCTGCTCGCGGTAGTCCGCTAAAGTTGCCTGAGTCGATGCACTGCTGGTTTTCGCGTTATCAAGATCTTCAAGGCTTCCTAGCCCTGCGCGGTAACGTTCTAAAACCAGCTCTTCGTTGTTTTCTAGAATCACCAAACGCTGCGTTTCAATATCAACAAGCTGCTGCTTCAAACTGATATCAAGCCAGCCTCTCATCACACTCGCGACCAAAAGATCTTGAGCACCCTGAAGGTTAGCCTGAGACGTCGCAATGTCTTTTAAAGCGGCGTTGTTTGTATCTGCAAGCTTCTGCCATAAGTCCAACTCCCAGCCAACCGTGACATCCGTGGTGTAGGTTTCTGTGGTGCTTGAACCGTTGGTACCTTCGTCAGCTTTACCTGAAAAGCTCGCATCTACGGTGGGTAAGCGATCGCCAGACGTCACACCTTGTTGCGCGTAGGCTATTTTGAGCGCTGTGATGCTTTGTTGGAGGCTTGGGCTATTCTGGAGTGCACGCTCAATATAAAGGTCGAGCTCCGGCGCATTCACTAAATCGGTGAGCTGCAGGTTCTCAGCGTCTAGATCTTGTTGAACAGACGCTTGATCACTAGAAGCCTGTTGAATCAGCTCTGAGAGCAAGCTTTGCTGTGTTTGATTAGTACTTTGTTCGGCTAGCGATACGTAATCAGCCTGACTGGTTGAAGTACAACCCATCAAACCAACTAGAGCCAGCGCGATAACGGATTGTTTTAAAGGAAGATTCAATTTCATCTTCTTGTCTCCTGTAAGAATGGAGACAAGATAACGATCTGGAGGTTAAGGGAGGGTTAAGGCGGACGTTAACCCTAAAAGAAAATGCGAAGAGCGTACGTTTAGACTTCTGATTTACGCTTCTGGCTTGCTTGAAAAGAACCCACCGATTTTATAGCCGACTGCATAGCAAACCACAGCGACGGTGACAAATATGAGTGCCGAGAAGAAGTACGCTACTGACGCAGCTACACCGGCTCCCCACACGACGCTAAACACCAAACCGAGGTAAGCCTCTTTTGGCCACTGAGAGATGGGAAACTGAGCACCACCAGCAATAAGATAAACCATCGCAAACAAGCCAATGAAAGTGGTGATAAGACCAATAAGAACGCGCATGTTCATGGGAAGACCTTTGATTAATTGGACTTGGTTGCTTTTGTTCTGGTGAAAACCGATTGTTCTTAATCGAAGCCGAACGTTATTAATCGCAACCTAATGATATTCAAGTATATAGGATAAAACAGGCTTGCTCTATTACTCTTCCGAGTGAGCCTGAAACGCAATAGAAATAATAAGAGAAGTGGTTAAGTCCGAATAAGCTTAACGAGCAAGCACAAAAAAGCGGACACCCTTCTTACGAAAACTCCGTAAGTAAGGTGCCCGCTTTTACTGAATCTAGCTGTTTTTGCTAAATCTAGCTTAAAGCAGGATGAAGATACCCGCTAAACATGCACTCATTAGGTTTGCTAGCGTACCAGCAGCTACCGCTTTCAAACCTAGATTAGCAACTTCAGCACGACGCTCTGGCGCCATCACACCGATAGAACCCAGTTGAATCGCGATAGAGCCGATGTTAGCAAAGCCACATAGAGCAAATGTCACAATCACTTGGCTGTGTTCAGATAGCAGCGCTTTGTTCTCTACGAAGTCGATGAAGGCAACAAACTCGTTCATTACGATCTTCTGACCGATGTAAGAACCCGCCATTAATACTTCATCACTCGGGATACCGATTAGCCATGCTAGAGGAGAGAACAGGTAACCGAAGATAGCTTGCAGCGTAATACCCGCAAAACCAAATGTTTCACCTAGGCTTTCTAGGCCTGTGTTGACCATCGCAATCACACTCACAAATGCAATCAACATAGTACCCACTGCAACCGCGACCTTCATACCGTTCATCGCACCGCTAGCCAAGGCATCAATTACGTTGCTTTGGTCAGCTTTATCTAGCTCAATGTGGTCGTAGTCACTCGGTGTGCTGCGTTCAGGAACAATGATCTTCGCCATCAACAAGCTACCCGGAGCTGCCATGAAGCTTGCGGCAATAAGGTATTTAAGTTCAACACCTAAACCAGCATAACCACCAAGTACACTACCGGCTACCGACGCCATACCACCTGCCATTACAGCAAACAGTTCAGAACGAGTCATAGACTTTAAAAATGGACGAATAAGAAGAGGAGACTCACCCTGAGAAAGGAAGATATTACCTGTCGCAACCAGAGATTCAGCTTTACTTGTACCCAGCAGTTTTTGCACCGCTCCGCCCAAGATTTGAATCACTTTCTGCATGATACCTAAGTAATAAAGCGCAGAGATCAAAGCACTGAAGAAGATAATGATTGGAAGTACGCGAACCGCGAAAATGAAGCCTTCAGTAGCAAGATCACCGAAAAGGAAAGCAATACCAGCATCTGCAAAACCAAGCAGGCTAGAAACACCGTTACTTAGGCTTGTTAGCGCTAATTGTCCCCATGGGAAATACAATACTAAGGCTGCGAAGCCGATTTGAAGTAGTAATGCACGGATGACCGTTTTCCAGTTAATCGAAGAACGACTTTCAGATAGCAGGTACGCGCAAGCAATCAGTGCAATAACACCGACAAAACCAAATAGAATATTCATAATGTGTCCTAGTAATCCTTATAGAGTGAACATGAGCCAAGCAAATGACATCAAAGGAACAGGACAAAGAACCGCAAGCAAAACGCTACGCGATGAAGGAGCTAACAACGTTAGCGACTGTAACAACGAGTTGTTCATGTAAAAATCACCTTATACAAGCAGTGGAACGTAGCTGGTCCGGTCCGTGGGGTCATTCACATATCCATGTGACGGCTTGTATTGGCTAAGCACCGGCTTAAAACCGGAAGAGAAGTATAAACAGTTAAGTGAGACTTTCATCACATTTTTTTTAACGCAAACGATCGCGCGGTCAAGGATTAAACAAAACGTATTGTTTGTCGTCGTTTTTGTGCTTCAAAAACTGTAAACAATCTGTATAAGGTTGAATTTGGAATGTTAAGTCCTTAAGCGCATGAGCGTAACCTCTCGGTTAATTCTGTGTGATTATTAGCAGTTTTCTGTGCTCTGCCTCATTTCCCGAGACTTCAAGATTCATCTTAAGTTTAGATGCGTATATACTTTGTATGATCTCACCAAATAATTATCTATAAAATACCAATAGAGCTGATTAGATATAACAGCCATCGAGACTAAGAGAGGAAACACGTGAAGAAAATGGAAGCTCCGCACGATATGAACATTGGAGCTAGATTCAAAACAAATAGACATGGCTATGTGACAGTAGTTGAATATTATAATACCTATACTGTTATTGTCGCGTTTGAAAACACCGGAAATATCCGCGCTATCAGTGCGGCGAAATTACGTATAGGTCAGTTAACCGATCGCTCTGTCGCACCTGAATCAATTATGATTGGAGAAAAGGTTGAATCAGTTAAACACGGAATATTAACCATTACTCAAGTTGAATCTGAAAATATTGTTGTACTGACCAATACAAATAATGAAGAAATTAGAATGTTATTGCCTGCAGTACAAAAAATGAAAGATAAAACTGAAGACGTAGACAATGAAAATGTTGCTTCGCCAAAACCGACCTCGCTTAGCCAGTTGACGAAAAGAAATAAAAAGACCAAAGACGTTAATAGCATGCTCAAGAAAATGCTTACTGACTACGGTCGATACGATTGATTACTCATTTCTAAAATAAATCATCTAAATATTTATACCCTAACGTAAAAATTAATTAGTCCCCTCCTTTCCCAATAAAATACGTTGCATATTCGAGTGAAAAGTTAAATTTGATCAAAGTCTCACTCTGGATCTTTACTGCAAGTTAACGAGATCTCCATCACAATCTCATTTTGGCTTTGTGATGGAGATCTTATTGAACTCTGAATATTTCCATTACTATGCTCTCACACAATAAGAGAACGAAGTTTCTCAACCCCTAAAATCCAATTGAGACAAATATTATGAAAAAGATTCTTGTAGTTTGCGGTAACGGCCTTGGTACTTCTCTAATGATGGAAATGGCAGTGAAAGAAGTTGCTAAAAAAATCGGTTTCGAAGTAGAAGTTGATCACGAAGATCTATCATCTGCAGCATCAAGCAATGCGGATATTTGGGTTGCAGCAACAGATGTTGCCAACCAACTAAAAGATGCTGGTAAAGAGAACATCATCAGCCTTAAAAATATTTTTGACAAAGCATCAATTGAAGAACAACTAAAAACTTTCATGTAAGGTCAAAATTATGCAAAACTTTTTCGAGTTCATGCTCGGCTTATTAAAAGAGCCGGCAATCATGGTAGGTTTAATAGCGTTTATTGGCCTTGTCGCACAAAAATCAGATATTTCTACCATTCTTAAAGGCACAATTAAAACCGTGATGGGTTTCCTCATTTTAGGTTTTGGTGCAGGCGCGCTTGTTGGCGCTCTAAATAACTTCTCAGTGGTATTTACTGAAGCATTCGGCGTAAGTGGTGTTATTCCAAATAACGAAGCAATTGTTGCACTAGCACAAGATGCATTCGGTTATGAAATGGCCCTAATTATGTTTTTCGCATTCGTTGTGAATATTTTATTGGCTCGTATTACTCCTCTAAAATATATTTTCTTAACGGGTCACCACACAATGTTCATGTCTATGCTGGTAGCGGTAATCCTGTCTACAGCGAACATTGAAGGCACTGCTCTAGTTGCAATCGGTTCGATCATTGTGGGTTCACTGATGGTTATCATGCCTGCACTTGCTCAGAAATACACAGAGAAAGTAATGGGTACTGATCAGCTAGCGATGGGGCACTTCTCAACGTTCTCATACTTAGTATCTGGTTACATTGGTAGCAAATTTGGTGACACTTCGAAATCAACAGAAGACATCAACGTACCAAAGAGCTTAATGTTCCTGCGTGATACACCTGTAGCAGTAGCAACAACAATGGCAATCTTCTTCATGTTTGCTTCTATTGTTGCTGGTGGTGACTTTGTTGAAACCGTTTCAAATGGTCAAAACTGGGTAGTGTTCACCTTCATGCAGTCTCTTATATTTGCCGGTGGTGTTTACATCGTACTGCAAGGTGTGAAGATGCTGATCGCTGAAATCGTTCCTGCATTTAAAGGGATCTCTGACAAGTTAGTACCGGGTGCGAAACCTGCTCTAGACTGTCCAATGGTATTCCCTGTAGCGCCAAACGCGGTACTTATCGGTTTCCTTTGTTCTTTCGCTGCTGGCCTACTAGCAATGGCAGTTCAAGGTGCTCTTGGCTGGACAATCATTGTAGCGGGTGTTGTTCCTCACTTCTTCGTAGGTGGTGCAGCAGGCGTTTACGGTAATGCGACAGGCGGTCTACGTGGTGCGGTTCTGGGTTCATTCACGCAAGGCCTATGTATCTCTTTCCTACCAATGCTACTGCTTCCAGTTCTAGGTGGCCTTGGTCTTGAAGCAACAACATTTGCTGACTTCGACTTCGGTGTGGTTGGTCTTATCCTAGGGTGGATTGTTTCATGAGCCTATTCGATTTAATTGGTAACCAAGGCGTTATCATCAACTCTGAAGAAAACCTAACGGTTGATGCTGCAATTGATGTGACCTGCTCAACTCTGCTAGCGAACAACAAAATTGAAGCAAGCTATGTTGAAGCTATCAAACAAAAGCACAAGGACATCGGCGCGTACTATGTTCTAGCTCCAAAGATTGCAATGCCTCATGCTCGTCCTGAAGATGGTGTGAACGAAGCATCATTACAAGTGACGGTATTCAAGAAGGGTGTTGATTTAGAGTCGGAAGACAACGGTGACGTTTACCTTTCAATTACTCTGGCGGCAATGGACTCAGATAGCCATATCCATACCATCATGGCGCTATCAGAGCTGTTCCAAAATGATGATGACATTGATGCCATTATCGCTGCAGAAACAGAGCAAGAGATCATCGAGATCTTGAAGCGATACTAACCTTGCTATATTGCTCCTGAGCGAATAAGCCCCCAAATAAAAAGCGATAGCCTCGGCTATCGCTTTTCTGTCTCTGTTTAGTCAATGTCCGTTGATCATCAAACTCGATTGATTGTACTTACCGTTTATTGAACGCTTGGTTTGATCATCTTAAAATCATAAAGACCGTCGTTGGCAGCTCTCTCCTTGAACAACAGCTCCCCGTTATAAAACGTAAAAGCGAGAAGATCGCGCTCATATTCATAAATATAAGCCACAGAACCATCATTATTGATAATGCGATCGGGCTGCCCCAGTTTCTTCGTCACATCTTCAATGTTCGCTTGTCGATCGACAAGTTGTTCTAAAACTGCTTCATCGTAACCATCTTCATCCATACAACCTGACAAAGCGGCAACCAAAGCTAGCACTATGATTTTCGTTCTCAACATCTTATTCCTTTAATGGTTTTTACAACCATATCAGTAGCCTTGCTCAATCACTGTAAGTCATTGTAAGCGCCATGAATAAAATGAGAAGGGATTGAAACGACTCCAAGATCCTCACGTTTCGTAAATCGGGTAAGCCCACTTATCAGTCGATAGCTCAAAACAATACTGAGCGTGCTTCTTCAAACACTCAAACACTTCACGGTCGAGCTTATGGTTCTCAACATGCTCAGTCAAAATCGCCATCGTCTCTTCCAGTGTCATTCCTTTTCGATACGGACGAGACTGTGTCAATGCTTGGAACACGTCGACAACCGCTACAATTCGACTGGGCTGATCCAGTTCTTCTGCTGTTTTACCCATTGGATAACCAGAACCGTCTAGCCTTTCATGATGATTCGACGCCCACTCACAAATCTGAGGTGAACTGAACAACTCTTGCAGTGCGAACCTAGTATCCGTTGCATGACGCTTAATACAGCAATACTCCTCATCAGTGAGTAGGTCTGGTTTGTGGAGGATATCACTTGGCGTTTGCAGCTTACCGATATCATGCACTAACCCAGCCAAATAAAGCTTACGCTGCGTTGTATATGAGTAACCCAGTTGCTTAGCTAAATACTCTGAAAGCTGCCCCACCTTCAACGAATGCTTAAAGGTAAACGAGCTCTTGGTATCCACCACATTGGCAATAAACTCTGCAAAAGCGACCGTTTCATCCAACGACATCTGTTGAGAAAAGAAAGGCACGGGCTCAAAGTTATCCCTCATGTTTTCAATGTAAGGGATCTCCATCGAGAACCAGAAGTCGTCCAAGTCGACAAGCTCACACATATGTTGCACAAGGTTAGTTTCGAACATCTCGTCCGCTTGCTCAGTCAAACGTTCGATAATGCTCGCTTTTCCATCTGGGGTGAGGTTGCCATAGCGATCGGAAGAGGTGATGCCATAAAGATAGTCAACCCTATCGGCAAGCATGACAATCGCGGCCAGTTCTTTCTCTAATTCACTAATAGGTAACGCTTTAAGCTCCACCCAAGGAGTATGATGATAAAGCACTGGTTTAGAGAATATCGAAAGTACGGGACACTCTTTTAATATTTGATAGCCTTTCTGACAATGGTGGTGGGTGGAATCAGGAACAAAACCTGAGACCAAACTGAGCTGTTCATCAACTTGGGATACACCACAATCGTGAATGAGCCCCAACGAGAACGCAAGCTGTGCTTGTTCCTCTTCCCAGCCCACACTCAGGGCACAGCGGTAAGCGATATAACCGACTCGTTGCCCATGATTTTTGCTTTCAAAACCTACGTTATCAAGCGCCTTAGCTATACCAAATAGAGCCTTTCTAAGGTCTACGGTTACGTCTTGGCAATGTTGATTCATTACTTAAGCCTAGAATTTTTATTGTTCTTATATATTTAGGCTGCCAATACTAATGCATAGTTAATGTTTATATACACAACTAATGTAAGGTTTAATGAGTTTCGTGATAGATCTAACGTATCACGGAAAAATCGTGCTACAAATGGTTGCATATTAAAAAACAGGCGACATTATGTTTTGCCGACTAAAATCCACTCAACTAAACAATCAGAAGAAAAGGAAATGCATGTTTAAAACAGTTATCGATGACGAATTGTCTATTGCTTTGGTTGAAGAAAGTTTCGCCTCTCACTACGCGGAAATCTCACAAAGTCAAAATGAGTATTTAAGTCAGTGGCTTGCATGGCCGCCACATTGTAAAACCGAACAAGATTTTAGGCTCTTCGTTCAGCGCTCATTACACGATTACGCAGAAGGTAAAAGTATGACCTGTGCCATCGTGTACCAAGACAATATCGTTGGTAACTGTAGTTTCAATACCATTGATCATGATATGCAAAAAGTAACGATAGGTTACTGGCTGTCTGAACCATACCAAGGAAGGGGAATTGTAACGCGTGTAGTTAAAAAGCTGATTGATATAGCTTTCAATGAGTTAGATATGGAGAAAGTTGAAATATCTGCCGCCGTTGAGAACCAAAGCAGCCGCAAGGTTTGTGAGCGCTTACAATTCAATTTAGAAGGTACCATTACACGCAGCGAGAACTTAAACGGTCGTATCGTTGACCACGCAATCTATGGTCTTCACCGTTCAAAACAGTAGCCGTTTCCTGTCAAAAAAAGCCACGGTTTGCACTAATCGGTGAACTGACCCCCAATAGTTGGACACCAATTATTGGGGGTCTTTTTATGTCCAAATATAGCCGAGAGCTAAAATGTATCATTGCTAAGCAATACTTAGATGGCACGTCATCTCTCTACTTAGCAAAACAATATTCAATTTCTTCAAGACAGATACGGTATTGGGCTCAAGTCTTTGCCATTCATGGTACTGATTCATTTTTGCCAACTAACCATGCGGCTACTGCTCAGACAAAACGAAAAGCATTGAATTTAATGTGGACGAATGAATGGTCTCTCACGNTTTTATGTCCAAATATAGCCGAGAGCTAAAATGTATCATTGCTAAGCAATACTTAGATGGCACGTCATCTCTCTACTTAGCAAAACAATATTCAATTTCTTCAAGACAGATACGGTATTGGGCTCAAGTCTTTGCCATTCATGGTACTGATTCATTTTTGCCAACTAACCATGCGGCTACTGCTCAGACAAAACGAAAAGCATTGAATTTAATGTGGACGAATGAATGGTCTCTCACGCACACTAGCGCAGTATTAAACCTCTCATCCCCTGGGATACTCTCAGTCTGGCTCAAACGATTTAATGAGCTCGGTATCAAAGGGCTCAAAATGCGCCAGAAAGGAAGACCCTCAATGAAACAGCAACCTCAACGTACAAYTAAGCCTGATGATGAAATGACACTTGAGGAGCTAAAAGAGGAGTTGGTCTACTTGCGAACCGAGAATGCCGTTCTAAAAAAGTTGGAAGAGTTGGAGCAGGAAAAAAACCGTCGAACAAAGAAAAAGCGGTCATAGCTCTAACTCTTAAAAGCAAGTACCCGTTAAAGCACTTACTGCACACTCTACAGCTGGCAAAAAGTGTCTTTTATTATCAGGCTCAAACGCGYAAGCGCCCAAATAGCTACGAACGTGAGCTGCGGTTGATAAAGTCAATTTATCATGAGCATAAGGGGCGATACGGCTACCGCCGTATTCACTTGGAACTAAAAAATCAGGGGTTCATGCTTAATCACAAAACGGTTCAAAGGCTTATGRCTCAGCTCAACCTTAAATCGACGGTCAGGATTAAAAAGTATCGTTCATATCGAGGAGAGTCTGGAACAGCAGCTCCTAACGTGCTTGAAAGAGATTTTAGTGCGACTCAACCSGATGAAAAATGGGTAACTGATGTCACGGAGTTCAAAGTAAAAGAGCAGAAAGTATACTTGTCTCCCGTTGTAGACTTGTTTACTCAGGAAGTGGTTGCTTATAGAGTGGCCAAAAATGCCTGTTTGCCGCTTGTCANAGCAGCTCCTAACGTGCTTGAAAGAGATTTTAGTGCGACTCAACCCGATGAAAAATGGGTAACTGATGTCACGGAGTTCAAAGTAAAAGAGCAGAAAGTATACTTGTCTCCCGTTGTAGACTTGTTTACTCAGGAAGTGGTTGCTTATAGAGTGGCCAAAAATGCCTGTTTGCCGCTTGTCACGGATATGCTGACGGAAGCCATATCAAAGCTTAAACCCAACTCAAAGCCAATTATACATAGCGATCAGGGTTGGCAATATCGTCATCGACAGTATCAAAAAAAGGTAGCGGAGAGTGGGTTAACACAAAGCATGTCGAGAAAAGGTAACTGCTTGGATAATGCGGTTGCTGAAAACTTTTTTGCTTTACTCAAAACAGAGATGTATCACAACCAAAGCTTTGAAGRTGCAGATGCTCTGATAGAGCAAATTAAAGAATACATCGAGTACTACAATACCAAACGTATAAAAGTGAAACTAAAAGGCCTGACTCCGATAGAATATCGAACTCAGGCCTTGAAAGCCGCTTAACAGAAATGTCCAACTTTACGGGGTCACATCAATCAGCGGCTTTTAAAAACATTAGCGAGTGGCTAAAGGAGAATTACTTCTTCTTTTTCACTGCTTTTTTGTTTGGAAGGTCAGTGATTGAACCTTCGAATACTTCCGCAGCTAGACCAACAGACTCGTGTAGAGTTGGGTGAGCGTGGATAGTAAGAGCGATATCTTCTGCGTCACAACCCATTTCGATTGCTAGGCCGATTTCACCAAGAAGTTCACCACCGTTAGTACCAACAACAGCACCACCGATTACGCGATGAGTTTCTTTATCGAAGATCATCTTAGTCATACCGTCTGCACAGTCAGAAGCGATTGCACGACCAGAAGCAGCCCAAGGGAAAGTAGCAACTTCGTAGTTGATGCCTTCAGCTTTCGCTTCTTTCTCAGTCTTACCTACCCAAGCAACTTCTGGCTCAGTGTACGCAATTGATGGGATTACTTTAGGGTCGAAGTAGTGCTTCTTACCAGAGATAACTTCAGCAGCTACGTGACCTTCATGCACACCTTTGTGAGCAAGCATTGGTTGACCAACAACGTCACCGATCGCGTGGATGTGAGGAACGTTTGTACGCATTTGCTTATCAACGTTGATGAAACCACGCTCGTCAACTTCGATACCTGCTTTTTCAGCGTCGATAAGTGCACCGTTTGGAACACGACCGATAGCAACAAGAACTGCATCGTAACGCTCAGCTTCAGCTGGTGCTTTCTTGCCTTCCATTGAAACGTAGATACCGTCTTCTTTCGCTTCAACAGCAGTCACTTTAGTTTCAAGCATTAGCTTGAACTTGTTCTTGATACGCTTAGTGAAAACTTTAACGATGTCTTTATCCGCAGCAGGGATAACTTGGTCGAACATCTCAACTACGTCTACTTTAGAACCTAGAGAGTGGTAAACCGTACCCATTTCAAGACCGATGATACCACCGCCCATGATAAGTAGTTTTTCAGGAACTTCTTTCAGCTCAAGTGCATCCGTAGAATCCCAAATACGTGGGTCTTCATGTGGGATGAATGGCAGTTTAATTGGGCGAGAACCTGCAGCGATGATTGCGTTGTCGAAGTTAACTGTTGTTGCTTCGCCTTCGCCTTCAACTAGGATGCTGTTAGGACCAGTGAACTTACCGAAACCGTTAACAACCGTTACGTTACGCATCTTAGCCATACCGCCAAGACCGCCTGTTAGTTGGTCTACTACTTTTTCTTTCCAGATACGGATCTTGCTGATGTCCGTTTGTGGCTCGCCGAATACAACGCCGTGCTCTGCCATCGCTTTCGCTTCTTCAATTACTTTTGAAACGTGAAGAAGTGCTTTTGATGGAATACAACCAACGTTTAGACATACACCACCAAGAGTGCTGTAACGTTCAACTAGTACTGTTTCTAGACCTAAATCCGCACAACGGAATGCAGCTGAGTAACCAGCAGGACCTGAACCAAGTACAACAACTTGGGCTTTAATTTCTTTGCTCATTGTGACCTCTTGTAGTCATTATCCCTAACAGGCTGAGTAGATGTTCTTAAATTATTGGGCTTTCAAACAGCCAACATTTTACAGAGATGTTAACAGTGTGAAAGTAGCTTTAAGTTAGCCTGTGAGCTAGACAACACTTCCCTTTCGCTTTATGAGAAAAGCGGGAACTGTTCTCTAAAAAATACTTTGTATAAAGAATTAAGGTGACCCGAAAGCCACCTTAATATTTACTTTCTCAATTACAGTACTAGACGACGAATGTCAGATAGTGCGCTGTTTAGGAAAGTAATGAAGCGTGCACCTTCAGCACCATCGATCACACGGTGGTCGTATGATAGAGATAGTGGAAGTTGTAGGCGTGGTTCGAACTCTTTACCGTTCCACACTGGCTTCATTTCAGACTTAGATACACCTAGGATACCTACTTCTGGAGCGTTTACGATTGGCGTAAATGCAGTACCGCCGATACCACCAAGGCTAGAGATTGTGAAACAACCGCCTTGCATGTCAGCTGTAGTTAGCTTACCAGCACGTGCCTTCTTAGACACAACCATTAGCTCTTCAGATAGCTCGTAGATGCCTTTCTTGTTCACGTCTTTGAATACAGGAACAACTAGACCGTTTGGAGTATCTACTGCGATACCTACGTTTACGTACTTCTTAAGAATGATGCTTTCGCCATCTTCAGAAAGAGAAGAGTTAAACGCTGGGAACGCTTCTAGTGCTTTAGCAACAGCTTTCATGATGAACACAAGAGGAGTGATCTTCATGCCAGTGTCTTTCTTAGCTTCGATTGCGTTCTGCTCTTTACGGAATGCTTCTAGCTCAGTGATGTCTGCGTTATCCCACTGTGTAACGTGAGGGATCATTACCCAGTTACGGTGTAGGTTTGCACCAGAGATCTTCTTGATCTTAGAAAGCTTCTGAACTTCAGTTTCGCCGAACTTGCTGAAGTCAACTTTTGGCCATGGTAGTAGACCAAGAGCAGAGCCGTCACCGCCTTTGCCAGATGCTGCAGCACCAGACTCTAGACGCTTAAGTGCATCTTTAACGTAAGACTGAACGTCTTCTTTTAGTACACGGCTCTTACGACCAGTACCTTTAACTTTCGCTAGGTTTACACCGAACTCACGAGCTAGACGACGTACAACTGGAGACGCGTGTGCGTACTCACCGTTTTCTTGGAAGTCGTCTGTTGCTGCAGGAGCTGCTGCCGCTGGAGCTTCAGCTTTAGGTGCAGGTGCCGCCGCTGGAGCTGCTGCTTGTGCAGGTGCTGCAACAGGAGCAGGAGCTGCGCCTTCAACAACGAAAGTCATGATTAGAGAGCCAGTTGACACTTTGTCGCCAGCTGCAATCTTGATCTCTTTTACTGTACCAGCGAATGGTGCAGGAACTTCCATTGAAGCTTTGTCGCCTTCAACAGTAATTAGAGATTGCTCTTCTTCTACTGTATCGCCAACCGCTACCATTACTTCAGTAACTTCTACTTCGTCACCGCCGATGTCTGGAACGTTTACTTCTTTTTCAGCTGATGCTGCTGGAGCCGCTGCAACTGGTGCTGCCACCGCTGGAGCAGGAGCTGCTGCAGGTGCTGAACCAGCAACTTCGAATACCATTACTAGAGAACCAGTAGAAACTGAGTCACCAGAAGCGATCTTGATTTCTTTAACGATACCAGCGAATGGTGCAGGAACTTCCATTGAAGCCTTGTCACCTTCAACAGTTAGAAGAGATTGCTCTTCTTCTACTGAAGCACCGATAGCAACCATGATCTCAGTAACTTCTACTTCGTCGCCACCGATATCTGGAACGTGAACTTCTTTCAGTTCTGCCGCTGCTGCCGCTGCAGGAGCAGCTACTGGAGCTGCCTCTGCTGCTGGAGCAGGTGCAGCTTCAGCTGCACCCTCGGCTTCGAAAATCATGATTAGAGAACCAGTAGAAACTGAATCGCCTTCAGCTACTTTGATTTCTTTAACGATACCTGCTTGAGACGCTGGAACTTCCATAGAAGCTTTGTCGCCTTCAACAGTGATCAGAGACTGTTCTTCTTCAACCTTGTCGCCAACGCTTACAAGAATCTCAGTAACTTCAACCTCATCCGCACCGATGTCAGGTACATTAATTTCGATTGCCATTGCTTATTTACCTTCTAGTTAAGCGCTGTATTAAGCGTATTGTGGGTTTGTTTTTTCAGTGTCGATATCGAATTTAGCAATTGCTTCAACAACTACAGATTTCTCGATATCACCACGTTTAGCCAGTTCAGTTAGAGCTGCAACTACGATGTAGCCAGCGTTAACTTCGAAGTGACGACGTAGGTTTGCACGGCTGTCAGAGCGGCCGAAACCATCAGTACCAAGTACTTTGTAAGACTCGCTTGGCATGTAAGCACGTACTTGCTCAGCGTAGTTCTTCATGTAGTCAGTCACTGCGATTGCAGGTTCTTTACCAAGTACAGTTGTGATGTACGGTACTTTCTCTTCAGCTTCTGGGTGAAGCATGTTGTCACGCTCTACCGCTTGGCCGTCACGAGTTAGTTCATTGAACGATGTTACAGAGAACACGTCAGATGCGATGCCGTACTCTTCGCTTAGAATTACTGCAGCTTTACGCGCTTCGTTCATGATAGTACCAGAGCTCATTAGTTGAACTTTGCCCTTAGCACCTTCGTGAGACTCAAGCTTGTAGATACCCTTACGGATACCTTCTTCAGCGCCTTCTGGCATTGCTGGCATTGCGTAGTTCTCGTTCATTACTGTTAGGTAGTAGTAAACGTTCTCTTGCTCAGGACCGTACATGCGACGGATACCGTCTTGCATGATTACTGCTAGCTCGTAAGCGAATGTTGGGTCGTAAGAGATACAGTTCGGGATAGTGTTCGCTTGGATGTGCGAGTGACCATCTTCGTGCTGTAGACCTTCACCGTTCAGTGTTGTACGACCGGCTGTAGCACCTAGTAGGAAGCCACGAGCTTGTTGGTCACCTGCTAGCCATGCCATGTCGCCAATACGTTGGAAACCGAACATAGAGTAGTAGATGTAGAACGGGATCATTGGTAGGTCGTTCGTGCTGTATGAAGTTGCCGCTGCAACCCATGAAGCCATAGAACCTAGCTCGTTGATACCTTCTTGAAGAACTTGGCCAGATGTAGCTTCTTTGTAGTAAGAAACGATGCCTTTATCTTCAGGTGTGTATTCTTGACCGTGTGGGTTGTAGATACCAACCTGACGGAATAGACCTTCCATACCGAATGTACGAGCTTCATCACAGATGATAGGAACGATGTTCTTACCGATGTTCTTGTCTTTCAGTAGGATGTTTAGCGTACGTACGTAAGCCATAGTCGTTGAAATTTCACGCTTCTGTGCACCTAGTAGAGGAGCAAACTCTTCTAGCTCTGGTACTTTGAATTCTTGAGTGAATTTTGGCAGACGTGCTGGCGTGTAACCTTGTAGAGCTTTACGACGAGCATGTAGGTATTCGTATTCAGCAGAACCTTCTTCCAGTTTCAGGTAAGGAAGCTCAGACACTTTCTCATCAGAAAGGATGTCTTGTAGGCCTAGACGGTCACGTAGGTATTGTACGTGAGTCATGTCCATCTTCTTAACACCGTGTGCGATGTTCTTACCTTCTGCAGCTTCACCCATGCCGTAACCTTTAACTGTCTTAGCTAGGATTACTGTTGGCTTGCCACCTGTCTCTTTTGCATTGTTGAATGCAGCGAACAGTTTAGAAGAATCGTGACCACCACGCTTCAGTTCGAAGATTTGGTCATCAGTCATGTCTGCAACTAGTGCAGCTGTTTCTGGGTACTTACCAAAGAAGTGCTCACGTACGTATGCGCCATCTTTAGATTTGAATGTCTGGTAGTCACCATCGATAGTTTCGTTCATTAGTTGAAGAAGCTTACCAGTAGTGTCTTTAGCTAGTAGAGAATCCCAGTTGCTACCCCAGATAACTTTAACAACGTTCCAACCTGCACCTTTGAATAGGCCTTCAAGTTCTTGGATGATGCTACCGTTACCCATTACAGGGCCGTCTAGACGCTGTAGGTTACAGTTGATTAGGAAACATAGGTTGTCTAGCTTCTCACGCGCAGCGAAAGAGATAGCACCACGTGATTCTGGCTCATCCATCTCACCGTCGCCTAGGAAAGCGTATACACGTTGAGCAGAAGTATCTTTAAGACCACGGCCTTCTAGGTACTTAAGGAAACGAGCTTGGTAGATCGCAGAGATAGGACCTAGACCCATAGATACCGTAGGGAACTGCCAGAATTCAGGCATTAGTTTAGGGTGCGGGTAAGAAGGGATACCTTTACCATCAACTTCTTGACGGAAGTTATCTAGCTGCTCTTCAGTTAGACGACCTTCAACGAATGCACGAGAGTAGATACCAGGAGAGATGTGACCTTGGTAGTAAACTAGATCGCCACCGTCCGTCTCGTTTGGAGCACGGAAGAAGTGGTTGAAACAAACTTCGTAGAACGCTGCTGCTGACTGGTAAGAAGCCATGTGACCACCTAGGTCTAGGTCTTTCTTAGAAGCACGCAATACGATCATGATTGCGTTCCAGCGAATAATCGAACGAATACGACGCTCAAGAGTTACGTCACCAGGGTAAGCTGGCTCTTGCGCTGCTGGAATTGTGTTGATGTAGTTTGTGTTGATACCTGTAGCCATATCAACGCCATCTAAACGCGCTTTATCTAGAACTTGTTCTAGTAAAAACTGTGCACGTTCTACACCTTCTTCACGTACTACTGACTCAAGAGCTTCTAACCAATCTTGAGTTTCCAGAGCATCAACGTCATGCTTCATGTCAGACATGGCGATCTATCCTTTTTGTTAGTTGGATTCTACTAAACACGTAAAAAGCCGAAGTATTACGGCTATTTACCCTGTTGAATTCGACGTAGAGAACGTTCGCGGCGCGATTCTTCCTTCGTCAAATCCAGCAATGTTTCTTCGATGTAAGCTAAATGAGAGTGTGACATTTCACGCGCCTTCTCAGGCTGGCCAGAAACGATCGCATCTACGATATTAGCTCGATGTATACTCACTTTCTCCACAACGTCTTTACGACGATGCAACAGCTTTAAATTTTCCAAGACGTTTTGTTCGAGTAACGGAGCCAAGCTACGAACAATGTGCAATAACACCACATTGTGTGCTGCCTCTGTTAAAGCAATAAGGAAAGCCATCACCGCTGCAGATTCGGCTTCAATATCACCCTTATCTTGCGCGCCGTGAATTTTTTCTTGGCATGCTTGAATACGAGCAAAGTCTTCATCAGTGCCACGCAATGCCGCGAAGTAAGCCGAAATCCCTTCCATCGCATGACGCGATTCCAACAAGTCTAGTTGGGTTTCAGAATGGGATGACAACAAATTAAGCAAAGGATCTGAAAAGCTTTTCCAGATATTTTCGCTAACAAACGTACCTCCACCTTGACGGCGAGTAAGCAAGCGTTTTGCTTCTAAACGTTGTATCGCTTCTCGGATTGAAGGACGAGACACATCGAACTGTTTCGCCAGTTCGCGCTCAGGCGGCAACTGCTGCCCTGGAGCCAGTGTTCCTTCCACAATCAACCTTTCTAACTCTTGTTCGATTACATCGGAGAGTTTTGGCTGACGAATCCTTTGATAAGCCATAGTTTGTTGTTCTTCTTTTTCTTCGCTGACAATTGGTAATACCAATTTTAAGTTGGGCAGAAATTAACATAATTAAAACGCCACTGTCCAGCGTAAAATTGACCTGCATCATAGAACGCAGTGTGAATTAACCACGATTTAACAAATGAAATTTAAAACAGCAACCAAATTGGTCTTACCATTTACAGCGCTAATACTTTTGGGGAGTATTCGTGCTAGAAAGTTTCAGGATAAAAATGAATTGTTTCAGAAAGATTAGCCTAAGTCGGTCAAAAATCGAACCAAGCGCACATTTGGGAGGGAAATTCTGTTCACAAGCTTTAATATCTAGGTGTTTGATAAGCTCGTCACACTCTCGATTTATTGACGCCCGCCCGCCAACCACTTTCTTTACATTGCAACAACAAAAATTCACAAGTGGTTATGCTAAGCGTTGATTAAGCAAGGCTCTGTAATTGGCAGAGCCATGAAGAATATGAGGAATTAGAAGCGCAATTTGCCTTTAAATTTTATCCAATCAAAGACCAAACCAGGGTCAGTTTTGCGTAAAGGTGCTATGTATTGATGGCCAGTGATACGTTCCTTAGTGATCTGAGGAAAGCTTGATACCAGCGTTTCAGTTAGCTCAGTCAAGGCGCGATACTGCTGCTCGGTATAGGCAACAAAGTCGCTACCCTCTAATTCAATGCCAATAGAGTAATCATTACACCTTTCACGACCGGCAAAGCTCGATTGGCCGGCATGCCAAGCCCTATCGAGGAAAGAAACGAACTGCACCACTTCACCATCACGGCGAATCAAGCAGTGAGCCGATACACCCATTTGATGAATCACTTTGAAAAACGGGTGTTCCGCTGGTTCGAGATTACCTGTAAAGAACTGCTCGATATAAGGCCCACCAAATTGCCCCGGTGGTAGGCTAATATTGTGGACCACCAGCAGAGAGATATCATCGACACTAGGTCTTGCATCAAAATACGGGGAAGGAACATGCCGAGCGTTTTCGTACCATCCTTTGGAGCAGATCGTCATCTTGGTCTCGCTTTCTTTTTTTGCTAGCGCGGTAGATTGTGACCTTGCCCATAGAGCAGTCGCGCTAGCCTCTTTAATTTGAAGTTAAGCAAGAGTATCATTCCATTCCCACTCCCTTTCAAGATTAGATTTGCGATGAAAAACACACATAACAGCCACCAACGCCTTGACTACTTAAAAGAGCAACTGCCTCTCGAGATCACTCGTGCAGTCGCAGAAACAATCAAAGAAGACCTTGGCGGTACGTTAGATCCAGCGGCTGATATTACGGCAAGTCTAATCCCAGCTGACGCTATCAACAGCGCAACCATCATCACTCGTGAGCACGGCGTATTCTGTGGTAAAGCATGGGCTGATGAGGTGTTTAAGCAGCTAGGCGGCGAAGTGACTATCGAGTGGAACGTAGAAGATGGCGATAAGGTTGAACCAAACCAAACGCTTTGTACCCTAACCGGTCCAGCGCGCGCACTATTAACTGGTGAGCGTAACGCAATGAACTTCATTCAAACGCTATCTGGCTGTGCGACAGCAACCGCTATCTATGCTGACAAAATCAAACACACTGAGTGCCGTCTGCTAGATACTCGTAAAACCATCCCTGGCCTGCGTAGTGCACTAAAATACGCTGTAGCTTGTGGTGGCGGTTTCAACCACCGTATCGGTGTTTTCGATGCCTACTTAATCAAAGAAAACCACATCATCGCATGTGGCGGCATTGAAAAAGCTATCTCAACAGCAAAAGAGCTTAACCCAGGTAAGCCAGTTGAAGTTGAAACTGAAAGCCTAGAAGAGCTAGAGCAAGCTATCAACGCGGGCGCAGACATCATCATGCTAGACAACTTCACCACTGACATGATGCGTGAAGCAGTGAAGATCAATGCAGGCCGTGCTGCACTAGAAAACTCTGGTAACGTGACACTAGACACCATCGCTGAGTTCGCTGAAACAGGTGTCGACTACATCTCTGTCGGTGCACTAACTAAGCACCTGAAAGCAATGGATCTATCAATGAGATTCAAAGCGTAATTTACTGAATAGTAAATAGTTTCTATAAAGGCACTGTTGATGACAGTGCCTTTTTTATTGCCTTAATTATCAGTATTTCAAACCGTTATTTAAGTCGATCGCATAAATTTGCGCGCTATATGCAACAGCAATTCAATAAATTCAAAACCACTCGCGACCGCACCTGAACACCATTCCACTTCCCTATCTCGACTTCTATTCTCTCTACCATCTTGTGCTTGCACTGAAACAAACTAAAGAATGGAATGAAAAGAATGAATAACAAGAACAAAAGAACAAATCAGAAAGGTTTCACGCTGATTGAATTGATGATTGTGGTGGCGATTATTGGTGTATTGTCTGCGATTGCTGTACCTGCGTATAAAGATTATGTTGCGAAAAGTGAAGTAGCATCAGCTCTAGCAACAATGAAAGCCCTACTGACACCAGCCGAACTAACCTATCAAGAAAGTGGAAAGTTAGCGGCTAATACGGCAGTAGATACCCTAGGCATATCAGCAGGTTCCAACGTACTAGGAACTATTAGTGTCCCTGCCGATAACGATATTAAGTTTTTATTCGGTTCAAAAAGCGCAATCTCAAATGCATACATTACATACTCAAGAACATCGACAGGCTGGACATGTGCAGTAACATCAGGAGGTGTAAGCAATTTACCGACAATTGATAGTTGCTCATAAATGCTAACCAACCTTCCTACAATTCTACGTCAGGCTGATTTACTCAGCCTGACTCAAGAACAAGCCGTGGCGGAACATGTACAAGCTTCAGGAATTTCAACTCCTGAAGCTTTGCTTGTTCTTGATCTCTTCACAGGCGACTCGCTAGCAAACAATATACAAGCCATCTTCGGCCTACCGTTAGTTCAACTAGACAGCACAGATTATGAACCCTTATGCGATCAACTAGGGCTACGTGAACTGATCACTAAATACCGTACTATCCCGATCTCAGTCTCTAACTCGACGCTCACACTTGCTTCAGCGGACCCTACGGACTTACAGGCTGAAGATGATTTTCGCTTTGCAACCGGGTTGCAGATAGAGCTGGCAGTCGCCAATTATTCTGAGCTGGAAGGTGCGATACGTAAGTTGTACGGCCGCTCTATTTCGGGGCAAGACTCTAAGCGTAAAGAGATCACCCAAGATGAGCTAGCTAACCTGGTTGAAGTGTCTGACGACGAGCTCGCGTCGATTGAAGACCTCAGCCAAGACGACTCTCCGGTTAGCCGTTTTATCAACCAGATACTGCTCGATGCGGTACGTAAAGGCGCGTCCGATATCCATTTTGAACCTTACGAAGAGCACTACCGTGTTCGTCTGCGTTGTGACGGTATATTGGTTGAAATCCAGCAACCCGCTTCTCATTTAAGCCGTCGTTTATCCGCACGTTTAAAAATTCTCGCCAAATTAGATATTGCCGAGCGTCGCTTACCTCAAGACGGACGAATAAAACTTCGCCTGAATGATGAGTTAGCGATAGACATGCGCGTCTCCACATTGCCAACCTTGTGGGGCGAGAAGATCGTACTGCGGCTGCTTGATAGCAGCGCGGCTAATCTCGATATCGACAAGCTCGGTTACAGCGACGATCAAAAAGCCCTCTACCTGAATGCACTCAAACGTCCGCAAGGAATGATCTTAATGACAGGCCCTACTGGCAGCGGAAAAACCGTCTCGCTTTATACCGGTCTTCGAGTGTTGAACACCACAGAACGTAATATCTCTACAGCAGAGGACCCGGTAGAGATTAACCTGTGTGGTATCAATCAAGTACAGGTCACGCCAAAGATCGGTTTCGGATTCGCTGAAGCCCTGCGATCGTTTTTACGACAAGATCCCGATGTGGTGATGGTCGGTGAGATTCGAGATTTAGAAACTGCAGAGATCGCTATCAAAGCCTCACAAACCGGTCACTTGGTGCTTTCGACTCTTCATACCAACTCTGCGGCAGAAACGGTGACCCGACTCGCTCACATGGGGATTGAGCCCTTTAATCTAGCCTCATCATTGAGCTTAATCATTGCCCAACGACTAGCAAGACGCTTGTGCAAACAGTGCAAAACCGTTGACGACTCTCCAGACATCTTTCTGCGTCACTCAATCCCAAATAGCAAAACCATTTACAAGGCTAACCCACAAGGGTGTAACGAGTGCAATCAAGGCTACTCAGGGCGTGTCGGTATTTATGAAGTGATGCCATTCACCGACAAACTCAAAAATAGCCTTATCAGCAAACCGAATGCACTGGAGATTGAAGACCTCGCTCGCCGAGAAGGGATGCGCACACTGCAAGAGTCAGGATTGGACAAGCTACTCGAAGGCACCACCAGCTATCAAGAACTGCAACGTGTTCTTTACCTATAGTCCATCGGAGCTTCAATGATCAGTAAACCTAAGCAATCGCAATTAAAAAGTTATCACTGGAAAGGCATCAATAGCTCTGGCAAAAAAGTATCAGGGCAAACCTTAGCGCTTACTGAATTAGAGGTGCGTGAAAAGCTCAAAGATCAGCATATCCAGATAAAGAAAATCAAAAAGAAAAGTATTTCGGCACTGACGCGTTTAACTCATAGAGTTAAATCTAGGGATATAACCGTATTGACCCGCCAGCTAGCCACCATGCTAGGAACCGGAGTCCCAATTGTGCAGGCCATAAAATTGGTCTCAGATAACCATCGCAAAGCTGAAATGAAATCTATTCTGTCACACATCTGTAAGGGTGTTGAAGCTGGTACACCTATCTCCAAAGCGATGCGAACCGCGAGTCGTCACTTTGATGATCTCTATACCGATTTAGTCGCAACGGGTGAACTCTCGGGTAACCTTGCGCAAGTCTTTGAACGCCTAGCGACATATCGTGAGAAGAGTGAACAGCTCAAGTCTAAGGTCATTAAAGCGCTCATCTATCCTGCAATGGTGGTCACTGTCGCACTAACTGTCTCTTATTTAATGCTGACCATGGTGATTCCTGAGTTTGAGTCGATGTTTTCAGGCTTTGGTACCGATCTCCCTTGGTTTACTCAGCAAGTACTGGAGCTTTCGCATTGGATGCAGACATACAGCTTTTATACATTTTTAGGTGCTGGGTTGGCAGCCTTAGTTATCTATCAACTCTGCCAGCGTTCTTACTCGATTCGATTATCTACCAGCCGCTTAGGATTAAGGTTTCCAATTCTAGGCGGTGTCATGGCCAAAGCCTCCATCGCCAAGTTCAGTCGAACACTATCAACCAGTTTCGGTTCTGGTATCCCCATTCTCATGAGTTTAAAAACCACGGCTAAAACTGCAGGCAACCTGCACTATGAATCCGCAATTATCGAAGTACATCGTGAAACCGCTGCGGGCATCCCTATGTATATTGCCATGCGCAATACCAATACGTTCCCCGAGATGATGTTGCAGATGGTGATGATTGGCGAAGAGTCGGGAAACCTTGATGAAATGCTCAACAAAGTCGCCTCAATTTATGAATTTGAAGTAGACAATACCGTCGACAATTTAGGCAAAATATTAGAGCCGCTGATCATTGTGTTTTTGGGATCTGTCGTGGGTGGCCTTGTGGTTGCGATGTACTTACCGATCTTTAATCTTATGAGTGTGTTAGGATAGCCGAAAGCAACTAAACACCCATGAGCAGAAATCTCTACTCACCTTGATTAAGTGGTAAAGGACACTATGGAAGTATTTCACTACTATCCTTGGCTATTCCCCGTATTAGCATTCATTTTTAGTCTTCTGATTGGCAGCTTCCTTAACGTCGTCATACATCGTTTGCCAATTATGATGGAACGTGAATGGCAACAAGAGTGCTCGGAGTATTTCTCCCAATATAAAATTCCCGCGCCAGAAGGAAAATTCAACCTCAGTGTTCCTCGCTCTACGTGCCCTAAATGCAGCACTCAATTAAGAATCATCGACAATATCCCAGTGTTAAGCTGGTTATTCTTGAAGGGCAAGTGTCACAGTTGTGCCACACCGATCAGCATTCGCTACCCTTTGGTTGAACTGCTGACTGCAATACTTTGCACAGTTGTCGCAAGCCACTTTGGTTTCAGTTTTTACGCTATTGCATTGATATTTTTTACCTTTGCACTAATTACCGCCACTTTCATTGACCTCGACACCATGCTATTGCCCGACCAAATTACCTTACCGTTAGTTTGGTCTGGTATCACTTTAGCCTTATTTAATATCAGCCCAGTATCGCTTCAAGACTCCGTAGTAGGCGCCATGGCTGGTTACCTCGCGTTATGGTCAGTGTACTGGCTTTTTAAACTGCTGACAGGCAAAGAAGGCATGGGTTACGGTGACTTCAAGTTACTAGCCGCACTTGGTGCATGGCTTGGTTGGCAGCACCTTCCAATGATCATCCTGTTGTCTTCTCTTGTTGGCCTAGTGTTTGGGTTGATTCAGCTACGTTTGAAACAGCAAGGCATCGATAAAGCCTTCCCATTCGGCCCTTACCTTGCGATTGCTGGCTGGGTGAGTTTGATGTGGGGCAACGACATCATGGGTTGGTATTTCACTTCAGTACTAGGAATGTAACCATGGCAATCATTATCGGATTAAGTGGCGGTATCGCCAGTGGTAAAACGACTGTCGCTAACCTATTCAAGGAACACTTTGGCATTGACATTGTCGACGCCGATATCGTGGCACGTGAAGTGGTCGCTCTGGGTAGTGAAGGGCTAAAGCAGATTACCAAACACTTTGGCGAGGCTATATTACTTGAAGATGGCACGCTCAATCGAGCTAAGCTACGCGAGCTGATCTTCTCAGACCCAGATCAAAAGCAATGGCTCAATGATCTTCTTCATCCCATGATCCTTGACAAAATTGACAGTGACCTGTCTAAAGTCACCTCTCCCTATGGTTTATTAGTCGCACCTCTATTGGTTGAAAACCAGATGCAAGGCATGACGGATCGCGTATTAATTGTTGATGTGCCTACAGAAGTGCAGATTGAACGAACGATGAACCGAGACAATGTTTCTAGGGAACAAGTTGCATCAATTTTGAAATCACAAGCTTCAAGAGAACAACGTTTGGCAGTTGCAGATGACGTGATTAAAAACCATACTAAAAACCAAGAACTTTTGCCGCAAATCACAGATTTACATAAAAAGTATCTGGCAATCAGTACAGTAGATGGGTCAGAATAGAACTATGTTGAATGAAGGCTTGCTCGATGATCACCCACAAATTTGAACATCCTCTAAATGAGAAAACACGCATCTACCTAAGAGTGGAATCGCTCTTGAGGCAGCTACACCTGTCTTCTACATTTTCCGATGCTCAACAGTATCAACTCTTTTTCCGCTCTATCTTTGATCTGATTGAAATCTTCGAACAGATCCAACTCAAGAGCGAACTTGCAAAAGATCTTGAGAAGCAACGTGTAACCTACAAGAGCTGGTTAGACGTTGAAGGTGTCGATCAAGAGATGCTTACGTCACTGCTCAATGACATTGGCAACATCTATCGTGATTTAATGCACGCGGAGCGTTTTGGCCAATCACTTAAGGAAGACCGCTTTCTAAGTGCAATTCGCCAGCGTTTTAATCTGCCAGGCGGTTCGTGCTGCTTTGACTTACCGGCACTGCATTATTGGTTACACCTCCCTCTTGATAAGAGAATGAGGGATGCCAAAGCATGGATGGATAGCCTACAGCCTCTATATGAAGCGCTAACGCTATGGTTAAAGCTAACTCGAGAGACAGGCCACTTCAAAGAGCAAATCGCTCGTGCTGGCTTCTTCCAGAGCGATGCTGAAGAAGCGAATATCCTTCGCCTATCCATTCCGATGCAATACGGTGCCTACCCGATGATCTCAGGGCACAAAAACCGCTTTGCTGTTAAGTTCATGAGTTTTGAAACAGGCCAAGCCTGTACTCAAGATATCGAATTTGAGCTGGCTATCTGCACCTAATTAATTCCCTTTAGCGTTTGGCTTGAGTTGTCACTTGAGCCTAAACTCAGTTTTATTACCCCTCTAATTAAGAATCACTATGTCGAACAAAATCACCATCGTTAAATGCCCACAATGTCAGACTGATGTTGAGTGGGGTGAACAGAGCCCACACCGTCCGTTTTGCAGCAAGCAATGTCAGATGATTGATTTCGGTGAATGGGCAGACGAAGAGAACAGCATCGCTGGCGCACCAGATATGTCTGATAGCGATGGTTGGTCAGAAGACCAGTACTAAGATTCGAGATTCGAGATTCGAGATTCGAGATTCGAGATTCGAGATTCGAGATTCGAGATTCGAGATTCGAGATTCGAGATTCGAGATTCGAGATTCGAGATTCGGAAAAATGATTGAAGGGTTGGCGTTTGCGTCAATCCTTTTTTATTGCCGATTGTTTGGTATTTGCTAAAAGAGATTCCCTACTCCTTCCTTCGTCAGTCTAGGGAATGACGGCCAAAGTAGTCCTAGTATCAGTTCCTCTAGTTTCATTCACTAACTCAGTAACTCAAACCTCCCCATCACCCTCAAGAGTGAGGGACGAACGAGTTGGGGATCTCTTACTTTCAAAGCTCTAAATAGCAGACACAAAAAAGCGGAGCCAAATGGCTCCGCTTTTATCGATAGAATGCAAAAAGAATTACTTCTTAGCAAGCTTCTCTTTAATACGAGCAGACTTACCAGAACGCTCACGTAGGTAGTACAACTTGGCACGACGTACTGCACCACGGCGTTTAACTTCGATGCTATCAACCATTGGAGAGTGAGTTTGGAACGCACGCTCTACACCTTCACCGTTCGAGATCTTACGAACTGTGAATGCAGAGTGAAGACCACGGTTACGAATAGCGATTACTACGCCTTCGAAAGCCTGTAGACGCTCACGGTCACCTTCTTTTACCTTAACCTGAACTACAACAGTGTCACCTGGTGCGAATTTAGGAAGGTCTGATTTTAGTTGCTCTTCTTCAAGAGCCTTAATGATGTTGCTCATTTGTATAAATTCCTAGAATAAACTGATACTAAATTTAATAGGTTACTGCTTGCTTTTCGTTAAGAGCGTTGCTCTTTAATGAATTCAGCCAGTAATTGTTCCTGTTCGTCAGTCAGAGCTAGGTTTTCCAGGAGTTCTGGTCTTCTTAGCCAAGTTCGGCCCAACGATTGTTTTAATCGCCAGCGACGAATGTCCTTATGGTTTCCAGACTTGAGTACCGAAGGCACCTCTTTGTCGTCTAGCACCTCTGGGCGCGTATAGTGAGGGCAATCTAGCAAACCATTTGCAAAAGAATCTTCTTCTGCTGAAGCGAAATCTCCAAGTACACCCGGTACAAACCGAGAGACTGAATCAATCAGTGTCATGGCTGGCAGTTCACCACCCGTCATCACAAAATCTCCAATCGACCATTCTTCGTCGACTTCAGATTGAATGATGCGCTCATCTACCCCTTCGTAGCGACCACAAATAAGAAGTAAATTCTCATTTGTTGCCAGCTCTTCAACACCTTTCTGGTCGAGTTTACGACCTTGAGGTGAAAGGTAGATAACTTTCGTCTTTCCCGGTGATGCTTGTTTGGCAGTTTGGATAGCGTCGCGCAAAGGCTGAACCATCATTAACATGCCAGGACCACCACCGTAAGGTCTGTCATCAACAGTGCGATGTTTATCATGAGTGAAATCGCGAGGGTTCCATGTCTCAATAGATAAAAGACCTTTCTTTACCGCTTGACCCGTTACTCCAAAATCAGTAACTGAACGGAACATTTCAGGAAATAGGCTAATTACGCCAACCCACATGTGTTCTCTCGCTCTATGATTCTAAAGTTAGAATCCAGGATCCCAGTCAACTTCGATCCGTTGAGCTTCGCGATCAACTTTCTTGATCACTTGCTCTTCAAGGTACGGTACTAACCGTTCCTTTTGTCCGAAAGCATCCTTAAGATTTGCTTTGATTACTAGAACATCGTTTGAGCCAGTTTCTAGCATGTCGGTAACGACACCTAGATCGTAACCTTTAGTGGTTACAACTTGCATACCAAACAATTCACGCCAGTAGAATTCCTCTTCTGACAATTCAGGTAATGAAGCAGGGTCTATTGCGATTTCAAAGTTAGTCAGTAAATGAGCGTCCTCGCGAACCTCAAAACCTTCCAGCTTACACACCATACCTTTGTTATGGCGCTTCCAGCTTTCTACTTTGAATTCAACCCACTTCCCCTTTTGGTTAACGTACCAAGGAGAGTAATCAAATATGCTTTCAGCGTTGTCTGTGTAGGAAAAAACTTTAAGCCAGCCACGAATGCCATAGGTAGCACCAAACTTGCCCATAACAATTTTTTCGTCTTGCTTGCTCATCGTTTCTTTACCCTTCATCGACATAAGCTATTTCTCTTTAAAAAAGAATTAAGCCGCTTTTTGAGCGTCTTTAACTAGCTTAGCTACACGATCAGATAAAGATGCGCCTTGACCAACCCAGTGGTTAACGCGATCTAGGTCTAGACGTAGACCTTCTTCTTGACCTTGAGCAGTAGGGTTAAAGAAACCTACTTTCTCGATGAAACGGCCAGTTGCAGCGTTACGGCTATCCGCAACTACGATTTGATAGAATGGACGCTTCTTAGCGCCGTGACGTGCCAAACGAATGGTTACCATGTCGTCCTCTTTGCTTTCTTAATAAAATAATTAACCCCAATAACCATTTATCACTAAACAGCTTGGGGTCTCGTGCCAAATTAAAGCCCCGGAATTTTACTCTTATTCCGGGGCAATGCAAGGGGTTTAGCTATTTTTTCACCAACATAGTGCCTGTATTCTTTCTGTGACACAGATAACACTATGAAAAGTAAAGGTGCTGCAGGTTACATTAGGCGATTATCGGCCGAACGGGTTGAAGCCGCCGCCCATACCACCTATGCCACCCATCATACCTTGCATGTTACGCATCATGCCTTTCATCCCACCTTTCTGCATTTTCTTCATCATCTTCTGCATTTGGGTGAACTGCTTAAGCATGCGGTTTACATCTTGTACTTGTGTACCAGAACCTGCGGCAATACGTTTTTTACGCGAGCCTTTAATTAGCTCAGGACGTTGACGCTCTTTCATGGTCATAGAGTTGATGATCGCTTCCATCTGCTTAAACATCTTGTCATCAACTTTATCTTTCACGTTGTCTGGTAGCTGAGACATACCTGGAAGCTTATCCATCATGCCCATCATACCGCCCATGTTTTGCATCTGACCTAGCTGTTCACGGAAGTCTTCAAGATCAAAACCTTTCTTCTCTTTGAACTTCTTAGCCAGTTTCTCTGCTTTCTCGGTATCAACGTTTTTCTGTAGGTCTTCAATAAGCGACAGAACGTCACCCATACCTAAGATTCGAGAAGCAACACGATCAGGGTGGAATGGTTCTAGTGCGTCAGTTTTCTCACCAACACCTAAGAATTTGATTGGCTTACCTGTGATATGACGAACGGACAGCGCTGCACCACCACGCGCATCACCATCAACTTTCGTTAAGATAACACCGGTTAGTGGAAGAGCATCACCAAAGGCTTTTGCCGTATTCGCCGCATCTTGACCTGTCATAGCATCAACAACGAATAGAGTTTCTACTGGGTTGATTGCAGTATGAAGCTCTTGGATCTCGCCCATCATCTCTTCATCAATCGCTAAACGACCTGCGGTATCGACAAGCAACACGTCGTAGAATTTCTTCTTCGCGTGGTCGATTGCAGCGTTAGCAATATCAATCGGCTTCTGGTCAGCCGAAGATGGGAAGAAGTCAACGCCAACATCGCTAGCTAACGTTTCAAGTTGTTTGATCGCCGCAGGACGGTAAACGTCGGCAGACACAACCAATACTTTCTTCTTGTCACGCTCTGTCAGCAACTTAGATAGCTTACCTACCGATGTGGTTTTACCCGCACCTTGTAGACCAGCCATTAAGATAACCGCTGGCGGTTGCGCTGCTAGGTTAAGTGCTTCGTTAGACTCACCCATTACCGCTTCAAGTTCAGCTTGAACGATCTTAATGAATTCTTGGCCAGGCGTTAGAGATTTAGAAACCTCAACACCCACAGCGCCTTCTTTTACGCGCTTAACAAAATCGCGAACAACTGGCAGTGCCACGTCAGCTTCAAGAAGTGCCATACGCACTTCACGTAGCGTATCTTTAATATTGTCTTCGGTCAGACGACCTTTACCGCTGATATTCTTCAGCGTTTTGGATAGACGATCCGTTAAATTATCAAACATAGTTTTCTCTTCGCTCAATCCTGCGACTATTAAGTTGAGTATACATTAGCGTGGATTAGAGTCATACCCGTTGTAGAGCGTTAATCATCCACGCTTGTGACGTGAGACGGTGTTCACTTGGAATTGAGTGAGGTTCACCATAGCCCCAAAGAGCGATGCAAGGTATAATTCGCCAATTAGTAATCATTTTAATGGATACCATGGACAGTCTTATTGCGATCGCAGCAGCCTTTCTTTATACAATGGCGATTTCCACGATCATTCCAGGTCTCGTGCACCAAACAGGAATCCGTGTAAAAACGGTGTTTATCAGCGCATTACTTGCTCTAGCTTTCCATGCTTGGTTGCTTGGCGATTTAATCTTTAATGCCAGTGGTCAAAACCTCAGTATCTTAAACGTTGCTTCACTGATCAGTTTAATCATTTCCCTAGTGATGAGCGGTGCTATGCTCAAAACCCGACTGTGGTTCATTCTTCCTGTCGTTTATAGCTTTGCAGCACTGAATTTGATGGCGGCAACTTTTCTTCCAAGTACCTTCATCAAACATTTAGAGAATGATCCAAAACTGCTGATGCACATCTCTTTGGCACTGTTCTCTTACGCGACGCTCACTATTGGTGCTCTATACGCACTACAGCTTGCGTGGCTAGATCACAAACTTAAAAAGAAGAAAGCACTGGTTATCAACCCTAACCTACCTCCATTAATGATGGTCGAAAGACAACTTTTCAAGATCATCCTAATCGGTAATGGCTTATTAACGGGTACCTTGCTGACTGGCTTCATCTTCGTACAAGACATGTTTGCTCAAGGTAAAGCACACAAAGCCGTGTTGTCTTTTATTGCTTGGATTATCTACTCCATTCTTCTGTGGGGTCATTACCAAAAAGGTTGGCGTGGTCAGAAGGTGACTTGGTTCGCCCTTGCTGGTGCCAGCATGCTCACATTAGCCTACTTCGGTAGTCGCTTCGTTCAGGAAATCATCCTGAGATAACACCCAAATTAAAGGCAAGGTCAGGCATACCTTGCCTTTAAAATATTGAGTCAGATAGATTCAATTGACATCTCGACCATGTTCGGTCATAAATTAATCAAGATACACAAATAGGAAAAGAATAGTTTTGGACGACATATCAACGGGTATCTTATTTGCGCTACTCGCGTGTCTCATTGTAATTTCTGGTTATTTCTCTGGTTCCGAAACGGGCATGATGTCCTTGAACCGCTACCGTTTAAAGCACTTGGCCAACACGGGTCATAAAGGTGCAAAACGTGTAGAAAAACTTCTGAGCCGCCCCGACAGGTTGATAGGCCTCATTCTCATCGGTAACAACCTTGTCAACATTCTCGCTTCTGCGATCGCAACCATTCTTGGTATGCGTATCTACGGGGACATCGGTGTGGCTGTCGCAACCGGTACCCTGACACTCGTGATCCTCGTATTCGCCGAGGTAACACCAAAAACCATCGCCTCTCTGTTTCCTGAACGTGTCTCTTACGCCAGTAGCATCTTACTAATGATTTTGATGAAGGTACTGTCACCACTGGTGATATTAGTGAACTTCATTACCAACGGCTTTATTCGTATTCTGGGTGTCAAAGCCAGCCACGACGCGACCGATCATTTAAGTTCTGAAGAGCTGAGAACTGTAGTTAATGAAGCGGGTAATCTGATACCTCAACGTCACCAAGATATGTTGGTGTCTATTCTAGATTTAGAGCACGTTACCGTGAACGACATCATGGTGCCTCGTAACGAGATTACCGGTATCGACATTAATGATGATTGGAAATCCATCGTCCGCCAACTGACCCACTCCCCTCATGGTCGAGTTGTTCTTTATCGTGACCAAATTGATGAAGTGGTTGGCATGCTGAGGCTTCGCGAAGCGTATCGCTTGATGCTTGAAAAGAACGAGTTCAACAAAGAGACTCTGCTGCGTGCCGCAGACGAAATCTACTTCATCCCTGAAGCAACACCACTCAATATTCAACTACTAAAATTCCAACGCAACAAACAGCGCATCGGTCTAATCGTTGATGAGTACGGTGATATCAATGGCTTGGTTACATTAGAAGATATTCTAGAAGAGATTGTCGGTGAGTTTACTACTTCAATTGCACCAAGTTTATCTGACGAAATCACACCACAGAGCGATGGTAGCTTCCTCATTGAAGGCAGTGCAAACATCCGTGACATCAACAAAGGATTGCAGTGGGCACTCCCAACTGATGGCCCAAGAACGTTGAATGGTTTGATACTAGAACATCTGGAAGACATTCCAGAAAGCCATTTGAGTGTTCAGGTTGCCAACCACCCAATGGAAATAGTGGAACTTGAAGAGAACCGCATCAAGCTAGTACGTGTGTTTCCACAGATCGTAAATGGATAACAGGTTCAGATAGTACTCGCTGTTGACCTGCTTAGTGAGAAAACAGAAAGGCCCGATTCAATGAACCGGGCCTTTTTATATCTTACTCATCGAGAATCAACTCAAATGATTAATCGACTTTAAGCTCTTTAAGCATAGACTCTGGCAGTGCTAGCTCGTCGTTCTTGTTTACTGAGATACCAGCAGCGATGATGGCATTCGCGATCTCTTTCGCTTCGTCTAAAGAGTGCATTGCTGCTGTACCACACTGGTATTCGTTCAGCTCAGGGATCTTATTCTGGCTCTCAACTTTCAGCACGTCTTGCATTGCCGCCAACCAAGCATCAGCAACTTGCTGCTCTGAAGGTGTGCCAATCAGGCTCATGTAGAAACCTGTACGACAGCCCATAGGTGAAATATCGATGATCTCTACATCTGAACCGTTCAGTTGAGCACGCATGAAACCAGCGTATAGATGCTCTAGAGTGTGGATACCTTTCTCAGATAGGATATCTTTGTTTGGTGCCGTAAAACGCAGGTCAAATACCGTGATGGTATCTCCTTTTGGAGTTTGCATTGTTTTCGCAACACGAACTGCTGGTGCGTTCATACGAGTGTGATCTACAGTAAAACTATCTAATAAAGGCATTGCTATTCTCCGTGACGGTTGGCTTTAGAAAAACCAACTTCGATTGTCTTCTAGTTCTTTGCGGCACTGTTTCAGTTGCCAGCCATAATCTTTTGCTTGCTGTTCGACTTTACGAGCCACCTTAATTAAAGATGGTTTGCTGTTATACGATTTACGCTTATAACCACCACGACCTTCATGGTAAGCCAAGTACTGGTTATATGGGTCCCATAGCGAGATACCGAGTTGACGACGCGTTTCACTGGTGTACCAGCCTATAAACATCAGCGCATCATCAAAGTTGGTTCTCGAGCCACCATTGTTGGTCGATTTTTGGAAGTCTTCCCAAGCCGGGTCCTGAGCTTGAGCATAGCCATAAGCGCTGCTTACACGGCCCCAAGGAATAAACCCAAGGATGTAATCTTTTGGCGGGCGCGCATCATGACGGAAGCTACTCTCTTGCTTAACAAAAGCCATAGCTACGTTGATGGGAGTACCCCACTCTTCTTGCATATCTAAGGCATCTTCGTACCATGATGGATGCTCTCTGAAGATGCTACATAGGTTGTCTTGCTGTTTCGGCGGTGGTGTTGCACAACCAACCAAAAGGCTAGAGACAACACCGACAGTGACTACAGGTAACCATTTACTACTCGCACGAGTAGGCTTACCTAATAAGGCTTGCTTCCTTTCCACCAACGTCTCGCTATGCTTTTAAATACGAAAAATAATCCGCTAAGAAGCTGTCAAAATCTTGAGTGCTCGCTTCTTCACTTTGTTGCTGAGCAATCACAGAGCGTTGAACCTCTGCTTCCATCAGCTCAGCTGAATACACTTTATATTGGTGTGCTTTGTGCTGTTGTGCGTACGTTTTACCTAGCGCACAACCAACTTTACCTAAGCCACCTAACTTTTTAGTCTCTTCTAGCAATTGGCCAGAAATAGTTAGCTCTGGGTTATCAATCCAGGCTTCAAGCGTATCGCAGGTTTCTTGATAAGCTTGACTGCCTTGTTCAGCATCCATCATCTCAGCAATTGAGCGTAGATCTTTGAACACGCGCTTCGCCCAATCTTGCAGAGATAAGCGCTCACCGTGACAACCAATTTGCAGTTCTAGACCAACTTGACGACCTTCTAGGATCACCTTGTTCCAGTTATCGCGCCAGCATTCAAGCTCACAGTTATCCATCTCAGCAGAGTCAGTTAACACACTCCACGTTAGGAATAGATCTAAGAAGCGAACTTGTTGCTCAGTGATACCGATTGAGCTGAATGGGTTTACGTCTAGAGAGCGAACCTCGATGTACTCAACACCGCCACGAGCCAGCGCTTCAGATGGTTTCTCACCACTCTTAGCCACACGCTTAGGACGGATAGGTACGTAAAGCTCATTCTCAATTTGTAGTACGTTGCTATTAAGCTGACGATATTCGCCATCAACCTTAACGCCAATTTCAGCAAACTCTTCTGATGGAGTACGAATCGCTTGATTCAAGCCTTCAAGGTACTGCTCTAGGCTGTTAAAGCCAATCTTCAATACGCTTTGCGCACTGTTAGTGTAACCAAGATCACTCAGACGAAGCGCCGTTGCTTTTGGTAGATACAGTGTCTCGCCAACCTTTTCAAAAGGTAGGTTCGTTTCTCTTCCTTTGATGAAAGATGAACACAATGCTGGCGAAGCACCGAAGAAATATGGGATTAACCAACCAAAACGGTAGTAGTTACGGATCAAACCGAAGTAAGTATCTGATTTTGCGTCACTACGCTCTTGTTCTGTTTGTTCACCAAACAAGCTATCCCAGAAGCTTTCAGGGAAAGAAAAGTTAAAGTGAACACCAGAGATAATCTGCATCAAGCTACCGTAACGGCGTTTTAGGCCCTCACGATATAATGTTTTCATTTTACCGTTGTTAGATGTGCCGTATTGCGCAAGCTGAATGTAGTCTTCGCTACCAACATAACAAGGCATAGAGAGCGGCCACAGTTTTTCACCGTCTAACTTAGTTTGTGTGAAATGATGAATATCAGACAACTGATTCAAAAGAGTAGGAACGTCATTTGAAACAGGTGTGATAAATTCCAGTAACGACTCAGAGAAATCAGTTGTTACCCACTCGTTCATCAACGCAGAACCTAAAGCCTTAGGGTGCGGCCCAGTAGCAAGGTGCCCATCTTCCGTGTAGCGTAATGTTTCCCTTTCAACGCCACGACCAAATTGAGAGAAGGTCTTAGGGTTGGTTGCAACTTGCTTTAGTCGCGCAGCAAAATCAGTCAAAATTCAGTTCACTTATCTTATATCGTTCTGATTAGAACTATCATAAATTAGGTTGGAGGAGAAAAGTAGAGTCTCTTCCCTCCCCCTTTAATGTGTACTCTAACGAATGATTTCAAGCTCTTCTATTGGAATATCTAACTTTTCTAATTGCGGGCGAAGCGAAGCCGCATCACCAACCACAATTATTTGATAATCATTCGGGTCGAACCATTTTTTCGATAGTTCATTCAATGTCTCTTTTGAGACCGTCTCAACTATCTGATTACGCTGTTGTAGGTAATCTTCATCAAGGCTCAATGCAACAATATTACTCAACAACCCAGCTTTCTGACTTGGCGTTTCGTATTTGAGTGCATCTTGTTGACCGACGGCAAGGCGCATAAATTTCACCTCTTCGTCAGTTAATCCACTTTGGCTAAACTCATTCAGTTCATTAATAAACTCTTGAATCGATGGCACTGTCGCGTTAGCTCTTACCTGTGCGCTAAACACTACCGCGCCCGTTTCACGAGTGCTGGCAAAGTAACCGCTCGCACCATAAGTGTATGCTTTGTCTTCGCGTAGGTTCTGGTTAATGCGGCTATTAAAGTTACCCGCTAGGTTAAAGTTAGCTAATTGGCTCTTATACAACTCACCCGTAGCATCAAAAGGCAGACCTTTACGAACTAAGCGAACGATACTTTGTGGCGCACCTGGCTTATCAACTAAATATAAACGCTGCTCAGTCAGGTCTTTGACGATCTGCGGGCGTGTCAGCGGTGCCGCCTCGCCTTGCCACTCCTCAAAGAATTGTAGCTGCTTTCCAACCTCTTTCTTCGAGATGTCCCCTACAATAACAATATTAGCTCCCTCCGGAGTATAGTGTTGACTGTAAAACTGTTTTACATCGTCCAGAGTTAACGATTCTAGAGACTCTTTAGTACCATCACTAGCACGAGCAAAAATACTGTCGCCAAACAGCACTTCACGGGTTGCTTGAGAGGCCATCCAGCTTGGTTGTTGATGCTGGTATACCACCCCTTCTAGCATCTGTTTCTTAACGCGTTCGAAGTCTTGCTCATCGAACTTAGGCTCCAGCAAAACTTCTTGCACGATCGCCAAAGTTTGAGGCAGGTTTTTCTCTAGTGTAGAAATTGAAATATCTGTGGTGTAGCTACCAGCACTGATACCCACACTGCTACCCAACTTATCTAGAGTCGCCTGTAGCTCTTCAACCGTTCGCTTAGTGGAGCCTTCTTCCATCATAGCGGCAGTTAGATTTGCTAGGCCCTCTTGTCCTTTACGAACATAACGCTCACCTGCAGGTAGTTGAATTTGCATTTGTACCGTTGGCGTTTCGCTGGTTTCAGTACCAATCAAATCAGTACCATTTGCAAAGTGCATGCGATACAGCTCTGGCATTGTCGCTTCGACACCAAAGGTCACCTCAGGCATCACACTGCGATCAAAGGTGTCCGTTGCTCTTCTGAAGTTCAGTTGGTCTTCCGTTACTTTACTGTATTCAGGCAAAGTTCGTGGTGGCGTGGTAAATGTCGCTTCTCGAACCGCTAAATCAAGCTGCTTTTTCGGAACCACACTCAAAGTCACCTTATGTTTACCTTCGATGAAGTCTTGGTAGGCCTTGCTCACGCTTTCAGGTGTGACGGCACGGATTTGATCCAGCTGGGACTCAATGCGATCTGGCTGACCATAGAAAGTTTGGTTAGATGCCAATTGCGACACTTTACCTTTAACACTTTGCAGTGCAAAAACCGCATCCGCTTCGGCCATTCCGGTTATCTGGTCTAGACGTTCTTGTTGAACACCCTCTTTCGAGAACTTATCTAAAGTATCCATTAACTCTTTGTTGAGAGTCGTTAAGTCACCTTTTTTACCAGAGTTACCCATCGCATAGACGTACATAGTACATGCCAACTCAGCACAATCGTGGAATGAGCCAGCACTCACTGTTTTTTGTGTCTTCACTAAGTTTTGGTAAAGGTAACTGTTAGTACCGGAACCTAAAACGTTAGACAGTGCATTCAGTGACGCTTGGGTCTCTTCACCGCGATAAGTCGTCGGCCAACCAACCAATACCATTGACTGACGAATGTTATCTTCTAGGGTGATGTACTTATCTTCCGTTAGTACCGCAGGTTGTTTCTCAGCAGGCTTAACCTCTGGACCTTTCGGGATGGGACCAAAGTATTTATTAACCCACTCAAGCGTATCGTCAACATCGATATCACCACCGATTGTCAGTACCGCATTATTTGGGCCGTACCAACGCAGGAAGAATGCCTTGAGGTCATTCACATCGACGCGGTCAAGATCTTCGACATAGCCAATTGGTTGCCATGAGTAAGGGTGTCCTTCAGGGTAAAGCGCTTCACCCATTCGCTCCCACATCAGACCGTAAGGGCGGTTTTCATAGCTTTGAGCACGTTCGTTTTTCACCGTGCCTCTTTGTACTTCGAATTTCTTCTGAGAAACCGCATCCAATAAGAAGCCCATTCGGTCTGATTCTAACCACAACATTTTCTCAAGCTGGTTTGAGGGAACCGTCTCAAAGTAGTTCGTGCGATCGCGGTTAGTGGTACCGTTTAAAGAACCACCCGCTTCTGTAATGATCTTGAAGTGCTGTTGATCGCCAACATTCTCAGAGCCTTGGAACATCATATGCTCGAAGAAATGTGCAAAGCCTGACTTGCCTATCTCTTCACGTGCAGAACCGACATGGTAAGTCACATCCACATGCACAAGTGGATCAGAATCATCAGGAGAAAGAATAACGGTTAAGCCATTATCCAATTGATATTTAGTGTAAGGAATCACCACTTTATCTTTAGAGGGTTTAACCTCTTCTAAAAGAGTGACGCCTTCTGGTAATGAGGAAAAGAAGGATGTTGAGCTAGGTACATTGTAAGAACAGCCGGCAATGGCGATAAGAGAAAATGTACCAAGTAAAACCTTTTTCATAGGTTCTCCTTAGAAAAAACCGAAATAGATAGCAGCAAGTAAGCTATAGCGAGCAGCTTTGCCAATCGCAATCAAGATAACGCTAGGGATGAATTTCATTCTCAGCCAACCAGCAGCTAGACACAAAGGATCACCGATAACGGGCAACCAACTGAATAGTAAAGTCCAGTAACCATAACGGCTTAGCCAAGCCATAGCCTTATGACCATGCTTTTCTGATTGAGTTCGATTAGGTAACCACAAACCAATCCAATAGTTAGTAAGACCGCCTAAGGTGTTGCCGAGTGTCGCTATCAAAATGATCGACGATGTTGAGAATTGATCTAAGCTCAATGCCGCGACAAGGCTCGCTTCAGAGCCTCCGGGCAACAAAGTGGCACTCAAGAAGCCACTGATAAATAAGACCCATAGCGCTGAATCAGAGAACCACAGCGCTATATTTTCGAAAAGAGAATTAAAGAACTCTAGCACTGCATATTAACCTTCTTGCATCTTAAGCAGTACCTTGCCTCTGGTGTGTCCGGTTTCTACCTGCAGATGAGCCGACTGTGCCTCTTCCAGCGGGTAAATACCTTGAATTTCTGTTTTTAGTAACCCAACACTCACCATATAAAGCATAGTATCCATTTGCTCTGGGTTAGGTTCCACCAACATACCAGATGCTGTGAAACCTAAAAGTTTTGCCTTCTCGCAGATTAACTCTGCTGATAGGGTCGGAACGGTAACCACTCTTGCGCCATCTTTCAGGCACTTCAACGCATCAAGCGCCGTATCGCCACCTACCAAATCAATCAGCACGTCAACATCCGCCACACGTTCAGACGCCGGAGCAAATTTATAGTTGATAGCATGGGCACCTAGCGTTGCTAGGTAATCTAGGTTTGCTTCACTACAAGTGGTGTAAACCTCAGCTTTTGCTGCAACGGCAATTTGAACGGCAATGTGTCCAACGCCACCCGCACCCGCTAAGATGAGTACGCGATCGCCCTCTTTCACTTCCGCTTTATTGAGCGCTTGTGCCGCCGTTTGGCTAGCTAGAGGGAGAGCCGCTGCCGCTTCTAACGTTACAGAGTTAGGAATAATGCTCAGCGCAGTTTCAGGTACACACACATATTGGCTGTAGCCACCGCCTTGCAATGGGAAGCCGATAAAGCCCGCTACATTATCACCAACAGTAAAACGTTCAGCCTGTTCGCCTAACGTAACCACTTGTCCCGCAATATCGTAGCCTGGTACCCAAGGTAGGTTATCTTTGTTTTGTGCAGCCGCCCAACCTAGTCCTGCACGAGTTTTAACATCTATCGGATTGACGCCGGAAAAAGAGACCTTAACCACTACTTCGCCCGCTTTAGGCTCTGGTATTGCACTGGTTTGAAGTACAAGGTTTTCCACCCCACCAAACTCGGTAATCGCTATCTGTCTATTTTCCATTTAAACACGTCCCTAATTAGTTAAAACCTAACGAATAAAAGAAAGGGATGCACAAGCATCCCTTCGACTATAAACCATTTAATAAGGCTAAGTTAACCGCTCATTCGTAAATTGACGACCAATTAACGTAACGATACATGACCTAGCTATCCATTAGCCGACTAGCGCTAATAGAATACCGGCCGCAACCGCACTACCTAGTACACCTGCTACGTTCGGCCCCATTGCGTGCATCAACAAGAAATTCTGAGGGTTCGCCTCAAGACCAACCTTGTTCACAACACGAGCCGCCATTGGAACCGCTGATACACCAGCAGCGCCAATCAGTGGGTTGATGTCCTCTTTCGAGAAACGGTTTAATAGCTTCGCCATCAACACACCACCTGCAGTACCGATACTGAACGCCACCGCACCTAAACCTAGAATACCTAGCGTTTCTAAGTTCAAGAAGGTATCTGCTTGAAGCTTAGAACCTACGCCCAAGCCAAGGAAGATGGTCACAACGTTGATCAGTTCGTTTTGTGCAGTCTTAGATAGACGGTCAACTACGCCTGCTTCACGCATTAAGTTACCTAAACAGAACATACCAACCAGTGGAGTTGCTGAAGGTAGGAACAAAATCGTCATCAATAATACTGCAAGTGGGAAAAGGATCTTCTCACCTTTGCTTACGTGACGAAGCTGAGCCATCTTAATTTTGCGCTCTTCTGGAGACGTTAACGCCTTCATGATTGGCGGCTGAATAATAGGAACTAAAGCCATGTAGCTGTATGCAGCTACGGCAATCGCACCTAACAGATCAGGAGAGAGCTTACTCGCTAAGAAGATAGCCGTTGGACCATCTGCACCACCAATGATTGCAATTGAAGAAGCATCTGCCATGGTAAATTCCATGCCAGGAATGTAGTTCAGCAAGATCGCACCAAATAGTGTTGCGAAAATACCAAACTGAGCAGCTGCACCTAACCACAAGGTTTTAGGGTTAGCGATCAATGCACCAAAGTCCGTCATCGCGCCCACGCCCATAAAGATCAGCAGTGGGAAAATGCCAGTTTCGATACCAATGTAGTAGACGTAGTACAACAAACCGCCCGGATCAGTAAATCCAGCATTTGGGATATTGGCCAATACAGCACCAAAACCAATAGGCAGCAGCAGTAAAGGTTCAAATCCTTTGCGGATTGCCAAAAACAACAGCAAGCAACCGACCAGCATCATACAGATCTGGCCAAACTCGAAGTTAGCAATCCCTGTTTCAGACCATAAGGTCATCAATCCTTCCATGGTACTCCCTTACGCTAGGCTTAGTAGTGGAGCGCCTACAGTAACTGCATCGCCTTCTTTAACATTCAGTTCTTGAACGATACCACCACGAGCAGCACGAACTTCCGTTTCCATCTTCATCGCTTCAAGAATAAGCAGGACGTCGCCTTCAGCCACTTCAGCGCCAGCCTGAACGTTCACTTTAAAGATGTTACCCGCAAGAGGAGCAGGAACCGCTTCAGCATCAGATGCCGCTACAGGCGCAGCTTGTGCCGCTTGAGCTGGTTTTGCTGATGGTGCTACTGATGTCAGTTCACCTTGTGGGCCAACTTCTACATCATAAACTTGACCATCCACCTTCACGCTGTAGCTCTCGATACCACCAGATACAGGAGCGGGTGCCGCTGCTGCCACAGGAGCCGCAGCTTCTGCCGTTGGTGCTGGTTCAAATGCTTCAGGATTACGACGGTTCTTAAGGAACTTAAGACCCACTTGTGGGAACAGTGCGTAAGTCAGTACATCATCTACCGTGTCTTCCGCTAGAGAGATACCTTCTGCTTTTGCTTTTTCTAGCAAATCAGTCGTTAGCTCATCCATTTCAGACTTCAGCAGATCTGCAGGGCGACAAGTGATCGCTTCCGCACCATCCAATACTTTAGCTTGCAGTTCTGCATCCACTTCAGCTGGAGCTTGACCGTATTCGCCTTTCAATAGACCCGCTGTTTCTTTAGTGATGCTCTTGTAGCGCTCACCCGTTAGTACGTTAATAACCGCTTGAGTACCAACAATTTGAGAAGTTGGCGTTACCAAAGGAATGTAGCCAAGCTCTTTACGTACGCGTGGGATCTCTTCAAGCACCTCATCCATACGATCTGCAGCACCTTGCTCTTTTAACTGGCCTTCCATGTTAGTCAACATGCCGCCAGGAACTTGAGCAATCAAGATACGAGAATCAACACCTTTTAGTTGGCCTTCCCATTTCGCGTACTTTTTACGAACATCACGGAAGTAAGAAGCGATTGGCTCAATCTGATCCAGCTTAAGGTTAGTATCACGATCCGTACCTTCTAGCATCGCCACAACCGTTTCTGTTGGTGTGTGACCGTAAGTACAGCTCATTGAAGAGATAGCGGTATCTAGAATATCGATACCCGCTTCAACGGCTTTAACTGCTGTTGCTGTAGAGAGACCCGTTGTCGCGTGACTATGCAGTGCTAGAGGAACATCACACGACGCTTTGATACGTGTAATTAATTCTTCAGCTTCGTAAGGCTTTAATAAACCTGACATATCTTTGATACATAGTGAATGACAACCTAGGTCTTCTAGACGCTTAGCCAGATCAACCCAAGTATCTGAGTTGTGGACAGGGCTGGTTGTGTAAGACAAAGTACCTTGAGCGTGACCGCCAACATCAATTGTTGCTTTCACCGCTTTCTCAAAGTTACGTACGTCATTCATCGCATCAAAAATACGGAATACGTCCATGCCGTTCTTATGGGCACGTTCAACAAATTTTTGGACTACGTCATCCGCGTAGTGGCGGTAACCCAACAGGTTTTGACCACGCAGTAGCATCTGCATTGGTGTGTTTGGCATCGCTTTCTTTAGTTCACGTAGACGCTCCCATGGATCCTCTCCAAGAAAACGAATACACGAATCAAACGTCGCGCCGCCCCAAGTCTCAAGTGACCAGTAACCGACCTTATCTAGTTCTGCCGCTATTGGCAGCATATCTTCGATACGCATACGAGTAGCAAATAGTGACTGATGGGCGTCACGAAGTACCACGTCTGTGATAGCTAGTGGTTTAGACATGCTCATAAACTCCTTTTTAATCCTTTAAATGCTACTTAGCAGTCGACGCACGGTATTGATGAACCGCGGCCGAAATTGCTGCCACTACCTGTGGACTAACAGCTGAAGGGTTTGATTGTGATTTTTGAATTTTTTTAGGTGCTGCGATCGGCTCTGGTACTTCTTCTGGTACCAGTTTTGACATCAACCGAACGAGGTAAACTAGAATAGTTAGGAAAATAAAGACAACGGACATCCCCGTTATCATCAGAGTCGCCGCATCTCCTAGCAGGCTTCCAATATTAGTCATGTTGCTTCCTTTCTTCGTCATCCTGACATATGTACAGGATTTCAGCGAATAGTGATCCCGACCCTTGGATTATCTCGATTGGTAAAACTTTGTCAATTTTGTTTAAGGTTCTGTTACGGATAACGCACACATTAGGTTAATTATTCGCCTGTCAGATCACATAAATCTGTCAAATATGTAATTTTCAGAGAATTAAACTGTGACTTAAATGGAGCTTTTTTAAGAAATGATATGAGAAAGGTGGAATAACAAGGAAGCATTCGATAACCACTTAAAATACAACAAGTTAAATGTTAAGTAATTTTAACATTTAATCAACATTTATGCATCAGGCATAAAAAAAGCCTCGTAAAAACGAGGCTTTTTTTATAATGTGGCGCGCTCTGGAGGATTCGAACCTCCGACCGCCTGGTTCGTAGCCAGGTACTCTATCCAGCTGAGCTAAGAGCGCACGCTTTTCGATATCAGTATTCCCAATATCAGGAGTTCACAAGGAAACCCTAAAAAGTGGCGCGTCCTGGAGGATTCGAACCTCCGACCGCCTGGTTCGTAGCCAGGTACTCTATCCAGCTGAGCTAAGGACGCACGGTTTTCGATATCAGTATTCCCAATATCAGGAGTTCACAAGGAAACCCTAAAGAGTGGCGCGTCCTGGAGGATTCGAACCTCCGACCGCCTGGTTCGTAGCCAGGTACTCTATCCAGCTGAGCTAAGGACGCGCAGTTTTCGATATTGGTATTCGCAATATCAGGAGTTCACAACGGAAACCCTAAATAGTGGCGCGCTCTGGAGGATTCGAACCTCCGACCGCCTGGTTCGTAGCCAGGTACTCTATCCAGCTGAGCTAAGAGCGCACGGGTTTTAGTATCAACTGAGTCAATACAAGGATCAGTAGACCCTTAAATAGTGGCGCGTCCTGGAGGATTCGAACCTCCGACCGCCTGGTTCGTAGCCAGGTACTCTATCCAGCTGAGCTAAGGACGCACGGTTTTGATATTAATTCTCGACGAACGATTTATCAATATCGGGATTCACATTCTTATTAGAAGCAAACCCTAAATAGTGGCGCGCTCTGGAGGATTCGAACCTCCGACCGCCTGGTTCGTAGCCAGGTACTCTATCCAGCTGAGCTAAGAGCGCACAGGTTTTAGTATCAACTTAGTCAATACGAGGATCAACAGACCCTTAAATAGTGGCGCGTCCTGGAGGATTCGAACCTCCGACCGCCTGGTTCGTAGCCAGGTACTCTATCCAGCTGAGCTAAGGACGCACGGTGTTCATTCATTAAGAATGAAGTTGTGAAATATATCACATTCTTCTTGCTACGAAGAAAAAAAAAGGCCATCGGCCTGTAATGAATGGCGGTGAGGGAGGGATTCGAACCCTCGATGCAGCTACAAACCACATACTCCCTTAGCAGGGGAGCGCCTTCGGCCACTCGGCCACCTCACCTAATTCATTATTCTCACATCACTTACAAGTAAGAGAAGAGAGAATGGCGCGTCCTGGAGGATTCGAACCTCCGACCGCCTGGTTCGTAGCCAGGTACTCTATCCAGCTGAGCTAAGGACGCACATTTACATTGTCTAATTCGCTAACTTTAGACTCGCAAGAGATGGCGGTGAGGGAGGGATTCGAACCCTCGATGCAGCTACAAACCACATACTCCCTTAGCAGGGGAGCGCCTTCGGCCTCTCGGCCACCTCACCGTCTTGCGGAGGCACATATTACGTTTTACCGAAAATATGTCAAACACTTTATTGAAAAAAATTGGACAAAAACACTCAACCGTTTGCTATTTAATCAAAGCGCTTGCAATTTGAACTTATAACATCAAAAGCGCGCTTTTTCCCTTAAAAATTAAGGCGAAAGATTGGCAATAATAAACCGCCAAAAACAATTATCTAATTTCTTCAGCAGCAAGTGCTACCGCTGGATGAACAATACTACGGGATGCGTATTTGCGCTATAGGGGAAGCCAATAAATCTTGAAGTGTGGCAGATAAATATCGCTGCGAGCTTCATCATGCAAGAACTCAGATGACACTCCGCTTACTGGAGTATTCACACAATGGAATCAAAATAAACGCACTATCCGGTGAATCAATACCCTGACATCGATTTCTCATACTCCAAGATCAAAAAAGGCTAGCAGTAATGCTAGCCTCTTCTCTACGCAAAGTATTAGTAGTTGCCAGATGCAACGTTACCATTACCTTTTTCAGCTTGAATGCGCATGTAGATCTCTTCACGGTGAACAGATACTTCTTTAGGTGCGTTAACACCAATACGTACTTGGTTACCTTTAACGCCTAGTACAGTAACTGTTACTTCATCACCAATCATCAGTGTTTCGCCAACGCGGCGAGTCAAAATTAGCATTCTTTGCTCCTTGAGTAATCTCTAAATTTATCTAGCTACGAGAGCATTATCCAACAAAAGTTATATTTTCGTAAACTATCGATTGAGTTTATTTAACCAAAATGCACTTCTTTTTTAGGATAACCCTGTGCTTCACGCGCTACGATGTATGCATTGTGTAATATGTTAGCAGCCATATCGACTTGCGTTGGTGATACCACCAAGGTTAAAGACTGCTGCTGCAATAAGTGATGCTGTACATCAATTTCGCCTTCAGACAACAATCCATGTGAACTGACCACAATTTCTTGTGTTCGGCTTCCTACCACAGTTAACAAACTAACCCGTTCACTATTACGGATTTTCTCATCAAAAACTAGTTTTAATTTGGCACTTATGTCTTGTTTGATAATGAGTGCTGCCCGATCTGTTTCCTCGATCACACTACAGACTTCAATTCCTAACAGTTGGCAATGCGATAAGAAAGAATCTAGGTCCTCATTCAAACACTCAATACGCACCATATCTCTTTGTATAGCCAGGCCTGAAATATCATTCAAACACTGGTCGCCCGCAATCAGTGTGCCCTCGCCTTGTTCAAAGCTTGAAAGCACACGCAATGGCACATTGTGTTGCCAAGCATACTGAACGCAAGGAAAGTGCAGCACCTTAGCACCACGTCGAGCCATCTCTTCCATCGATGGAAAATCTAAGGTATCGAGTTTCTTGGAGTGTTTAACAACTCGAGGGTCACACGAGTAAACGCCATCAACATCAGTATAGATCTGGCACTCTTTCGCTTGCAGGGCTCCTGCTAACGCAACCGCTGTAGTATCAGAGCCACCACGACCTAGTGTCGTGATATCACCTTTAGCATTGATGCCTTGAAAGCCTGCCACAATCACTATTTGGCCGTCGTCCAAAAGAGCTTGAATAGGAGCAGTATCAATACGCTCAATCGTCGCATTGTTATGATTCGAATCGGTGTGAATTCTCGCTTGGTAGCCTGTCATCGATGTCGCTTCATAACCTAACTTGTGCAGCGTCATCGCCAACAGCGCCATGGAAACTTGCTCTCCGGCCGTTAACAACACATCCAATTCTCTAGCATTTGGTACACTATCGATTTGAGTGGCTAAGTTAACTAACCGATTTGTTTCACCTGACATAGCAGAAACCACAACCACGATTTGATTGCCTTCATTTTTCGCTTCAATGATTTTCTCTGCTACATGTTGGATTCGTTCTATTGAACCCACTGACGTTCCGCCAAACTTCTGCACGATAAGAGGCATTTTCACCCGTCCTCACCTTCCCAAGACCAATGTCTATATATGACAAAAAAACACACGCTCCGCGTCATGGCGAAGCAATAAAAAATTAACCAAGAAGTCTAACGTTGACATTAGACTTCTTGGTTAATCTCAATCAAACCTGGTTTAGACACTCTTCCAATAGGCAAAATAAAAGATGCCCAATCAACTGATTGGGCATCTTTGTATCAATTACTTAAGCTTAAAGACGCTCTTCTAGCCAAGTACGTACAGATTTAAGCGCTTCAGGTAGTGCTTCAACGTCAGTACCGCCCGCTTGAGCCATATCTGGGCGACCGCCGCCTTTACCGCCAACTTGCTCAGCAACCATCTTAACTAGGTCGCCCGCTTTTACTTTGCCGATAAGGTCTTTAGTTACACCAGCAATCAAGCCAACTTTACCGTCTGCTACGTTAGCGATCAGGATGATGCCGCTACCCACTTGGTTTTTAGCGTTATCAACCATAGTACGTAGGTTCTTGTTGTCTGCACCTTCGATAGCAGCAACCAGTACCTTAGTACCAGAGATCTCTTCTACTTTGCCCATGATGTTTGCACTTTCAGCTGCAGCCATCTTTTCTTTAAGTAGTTGGATTTCTTTCTCTAGAGACTTCGCTTTTTTAGCTGACTCAGCCAGTTTCTCTTCATAAGCGTTAGCTTGAGCTTCTACTGCATCTAGTGCAGCTTCACCCGTTACCGCTTCGATACGACGAATACCCGCTGCGATACCACCTTCAGAAGTGATCTTGAACAGGCCAATGTCACCAGTGTTGCTTGCGTGGATACCACCACAAAGCTCAGTAGAGAAATCGCCCATAGACAGAACGCGAACTTCATCATCGTACTTCTCGCCAAACAGTGCCATCGCACCTTTTTCTTTCGCTGACTCGATGTCCATGATGTTAGTTTCAATTGCATGGTTCTTACGAACTTGCGCGTTAACCAAACGCTCTACTTCTTTAAGTTGTTCTGGCGTTACCGCTTCAAGGTTAGAGAAGTCAAAACGTAGGTTGTCAGGCTTAACCAAAGAACCTTTTTGAGCCACGTGCTCACCAAGAACTTCGCGCAGTGCAGCGTGAAGTAAGTGAGTTGCAGAGTGGTTAAGTGAGATAGCTGCACGACGCTCAGCGTCTACTGTTGCTTCTACTTTATCGCCTTTCGCGAACACACCTTCAACTAGCTCACCGTGGTGTGCAAATGCGTTACCTAGCTTTTGAGTGTCTTCAACTTTGAAAAGACCAGACGCAGTTTTTAGCGTACCGGTATCACCACATTGACCGCCTGATTCCGCGTAGAATGGGGTTTCCTCAAGGATGATGATTGCTTTATCGCCCGCAGACAGAGAAGCAACCTCTTCGCCTTCAACGAACAGTGCAGAGATCTCACCAGCACCTTCTGTACCTGTGTAACCACAGAATTCAGTGTTGGTTTCCACTTTGATCGTCGCGTTGTAGTCAGTGCCGAATTGGCCCGCTTCACGTGCACGCTGACGCTGAACTTCCATCGCCTTCTCGAAGCCTTCTTCATCAATTGTGAAGTCACGCTCACGAGCTACGTCGTTAGTTAAATCAGCTGGGAAGCCGTAGGTATCGTAAAGTTTGAATACTGTTTCACCGTCTAGCTCTTTGCCTTCAAGTGCGTCTAGTGCTTCGTTCAGGATAACCATGCCGCGCTCTAGTGTGCGACCAAAGTTTTCTTCTTCGATACGAAGTACTTTTTCAACAAGCTCTTGTTGCTTCTTCAGCTCGTCTGCTGCAGAACCCATCACTTCAGCTAGTACACCCACAAGTTTGTGGAAGAATACGCCTTGTGCACCTAACTTGTTACCGTGACGAACTGCACGACGAATAATACGACGTAGAACGTAACCACGACCTTCGTTTGAAGGCATAACGCCATCAGCGATCAGGAATGAACAAGAACGGATGTGGTCAGCGATAACGCGTAGCGACTGGTTTGATAGGTCTTCGTAACCGATCGTTTCAGCCGTTGCTTTGATTAGCTTTTGGAATACATCGATTTCGTAGTTTGAGTGTACGCCTTGCATGATTGCAGAGATACGCTCAATACCCATACCTGTATCAACAGCAGGCTTAGGTAGCGGTTCCATTGTGCCGTCTGCGTGACGGTTGAACTGCATGAATACGTTGTTCCAGATCTCGATGAAACGGTCACCATCTTCTTCAGGAGTGCCTGGACGGCCGCCCCAAATGTGTTCACCGTGATCGTAGAAAATCTCAGTACATGGACCACAAGGACCTGTGTCACCCATTGTCCAGAAGTTGTCAGACTCGAACTGTTTACCGCCTTCTTTGTCGCCGATGCGAACGATACGGTCAGCAGGTACACCTACTTTCTTGTTCCAGATATCGAATGCTTCGTCATCTGTCTCGTATACCGTTACCAATAGACGATCTTTTGGAAGTTGTAGAGTTTCTGTTAGGAATTCCCAAGCAAACGCAATCGCGTCTTCTTTGAAGTAATCGCCAAAGCTGAAGTTACCAAGCATTTCAAAGAATGTGTGGTGACGAGCCGTGAAACCTACGTTTTCAAGGTCATTGTGTTTACCGCCAGCACGTACACAACGTTGAGCCGTAGTCGCTCGAGTGTAGGCACGCTTCTCGGCGCCTAAGAAACAATCTTTGAATTGGTTCATACCTGCGTTAGTGAATAGCAGGGTTGGATCGTTATGTGGAACTAACGATGAACTGTCTACGATTTGGTGTCCTTTGCTCTCAAAGAACTTAAGGAACGCGTTGCGAACCTCATCAGTGCTCATGTACATGCAGCTCTTCCTGAAAATAGTCGAGTTAGAATTTTGTCGTATTGTAGATCATGGTTAAGGCTTCGACTAGTTTTCTTGTAGAAAAGACGCCCTTGGATAGGATTTTAGTTGGAATTAGCGAAAATGAAGAATATTCCACTAGGTTGTAACTAGTGGATATCAAGAAAAACGGTAGAGTAGATGACTTGGGAAGACTAGCGCTTAGTACAGATATGATTGAACTCTTCGCTGTTATTAGCTGAGAACAGGTAAAGAAAATCACCATCCAATTCAATATCGTATTGAATCGTAAAACCCTTATACAGTGCCTGATTACGATTGATCATGTCATTCGGATGTTTATGTCTGAAGTTCACTTCATTAAACACCATCTCTAAATGGTTGTCTTGCAATGTGTATTTCCCGACAAACACAACCTCAGCCGTTTCGACTGCCCCGTGCTGATTCAGAGTTTGAATCCTATCGCTGACAAAAAAATCTTCGTCAGAACTAAACGAGTACAGCATAAATTCATTCAACTCAGAGTACCGCGCATACGATGGCGTAACAAAGCCCACATGGTTGAGGTTACACGCCCACTGGCTCCCTCTTAAAAAGATAGGTTGAATGAGTAATACAATTGTCAGAATCAATGCACCTAACGCTGAAATCATGACAAAAATTGCAGGCTTAGATTTTATCAATGCGTGACACCTTGTATCTTATTTAATTCTCTACTTACTTGCCTATCATCCACAGCAAGCATCGGAATTATAAGCGTAGACTGAAACCTGCTAAGGTTCAGCAAAATATTGTAATCCATAAAGTTTCGCGTAATTAACGGTGAAGCCTTGGTGCCCAAAATTCACCAAGGCCTCTAGCTATGATTAAGCTTTTAGAGCTTCAACAATAGCGTTGTAGTTTGGCTCTTCAGTCACTTCCGAAACCAGTTCGCTGTGCAACACTACATTGTTCGCATCTAGTAGAATAACGGCACGAGCTGACAAGCCAGATAGTGCATGCTCTTCAAACTGTGTACCGAATGCTTTTAATAGCTCTGGATTTTTGAATACCGATAGCTGCTCCACACCTTCCACACCTTCGCTCTCTTGGTAACGAGCAAGCGCAAATGGTAGATCGGTTGAAACCGTGTATACATCTACTGACTCTGATTTTAGCTCTGCTAGTTCAGAGATCACCTTAGTGCTGCTTGAACATACTGGTGTATCAACGCTTGGGAACAAGTAGATCAGTTTAAAATCAGCTTGTTTTTCTGAAATCGTTAGTGGTGCTAGCGATACCGATGTCATTGCTGGTGTAGTAAGTACTTCACCTTTTTGTGGGAAGTCACCTGCTAGTGCGATTTTATCGCCCATAAATGTCACTGTGTTCATGTTTATTCCTTTCAATGTAATTCTTAAAATGGCTGTTCTAGCTGACTGTGTTGCTATTATCTAAAGACATTCAAATCGAACATCTCTTATCTATATTTCATTCGTAATTTGCACCTGCGAAGTCAGTAAAAACGTTTATTAACCCTCAGGCGCAAATTCAACGCTTAGGCAGCTTCGATTACTTTTCGTATTTGATTGAGGATAGGAACCGCATCGTCGAAACCAACAGAAAGAGAGAAATCAATTTCTTGATCAATATGCTGCTGAGCAACCTTTAGTAAGGTCACCTTGTCAAAGCGTTCAAGGCTCTTCTCTTTATCGGCAAAAATCTTAGTAAGAGACTGAACAACATCCAGTTGAAAGGACTCTATGGAAGTGACGTCCTTATACTCTTGCAACAGCTGATTCACCGATTGAGAGTTTTTCTGTTTAATTTCTGGCATCCTAATTACCTTTAAAACAACGATTAGAAGTCAAGCTATCACCCAAGCTCGAGGCGGCATTACGTTAGCAACCAGCCATCGCTTCCACCACAAACCATTGCCAAACAAAAACATAACCACATAGCTAAATGTAATCTTTATATAACCAATGAGATTTTACAGTTACAGACAGCCCTCCTATGCTTAAAGTACCGCCCGCCAAAATGAACTTCATTTAAATTACTAAGCCCATGAATCAAATGCGTAATATCACCGATTCCGTCACTATTGATATTGAGATAAGGACACTGACTCACCATCCAGCGGATATCACGGTCAGCATGCGCCCTCTACCGTTCAAGGTTCTGTTGTACTTGTTAAAGCACCAAGATAGATGCGTTTCGCGAGAGGAGTTGTTTGAAGAGTGTTGGCAAGGTGTGTTGGTTACCGATCAGTCCCTAACCAACACCATTAGCTATATTCGAAAAGTATTCAAAAAATTAGACACTAACGAGCTAGAGCTCAAAACAATCAGTAAGCAAGGTTACTTATTGGTGATCTCACCAAAGCAACAAGATTTGCAGGTTGAAGAAGTTAAATCTATCGTTGAGGCGGAAGTGCAACTTGAATTGGCGGATGCAGACACGAGCATTGATGACAATAAGATAAGCCCAGATTTACAGCAACCAGTCAGTAATCAAAAAACGAAAACCAAGTTTCCTCGTCAATTTACGTTAAATTTATGTGCCCTGTGGTTTGGCATCATATTGGTCGCCTACTACTCCATTCATTACAACAAAGAGCAAGCGCCATTTTTAGATAAAGACAACTACCAGTCCTACCCGTTTGGTAGCGCCACGCTTTATGTTCATAACCAATCAAATACAATCACTGAGCCCGAAATGACCTCATACATCAACAACCTCGAGCTATCACAATGCAATGTAAAATGTATCTACATTCGCATCACTAATTCAGCTTTCCGAGACAACATCATTTCAATGTATGCTTTTGTTTTTACCAACAATCGAAAGAGTCAAAATATCTTCAAACAGAAGCTAGACGGCCTCAATATTTACCCATCCATTATTATTCCTTTACTGGAGTCCTTTTACTGCAAAGGCAAACCACAGCAATAAATGATCTTGTCGCTCAAGACATCAGTGGCTTAGCTTTGAGGAAGGTTGTAGATAGCGAACGCCGCAATGAGAAACAGAGAAAGTGCGATGAATGTGTCAGCCAATAAAAAAAAGCCTCGCATACAATGCGAGGCTTCAAGTTCTTAGCTAAGAGTAATGATTTAGATTAAAACTCTTCGTTCTCTTCTTCTTTTTCTACTTCTTTCTCATCAAGAACAGCAGGAGTCAGTAGTAGTTCACGAAGTTTAGTATCTAGCTCTAGAGCGATCTCTGGATTTTCACGTAGGAACTTACAAGAGTTCGATTTACCTTGACCGATCTTATCGCCTTTGTAGCTGTACCAAGCGCCGGCTTTATCAACTAGCTTGTTCTTAACACCTAGGTCAATCAGCTCACCTTCACGGTTAAAGCCTTGGCCGTATAAGATTTGAGTTTCAGCTTGTTTAAACGGTGCAGCAATCTTGTTCTTAACAACCTTGATGCGTGTTTCGTTACCAACGATCTCGTCACCTTCTTTGATAGAACCAGTACGACGAATATCAAGACGAACCGATGCGTAGAACTTAAGTGCGTTACCACCCGTTGTTGTTTCTGGGTTACCAAACATTACACCAATCTTCATACGGATTTGGTTAATGAAGATACACATACAGTTAGACTGCTTAAGGTTACCAGTCAGCTTACGCATTGCTTGAGAAAGCATACGAGCTTGAAGACCCATGTGGCTGTCGCCCATTTCGCCTTCGATTTCAGCTTTTGGTGTTAGTGCTGCTACTGAATCGACAACCAATACGTCAATAGCACCAGAACGCGCTAGAGCATCACAGATTTCTAGAGCTTGTTCACCAGTATCAGGTTGAGAAACAAGAAGTGCATCGATATCAACACCAAGCTTTTGAGCGTAAATAGGGTCTAGTGCGTGCTCAGCATCAACGAAAGCACAGGTTTTACCTACTTTTTGTGCTGCAGCGATCAGCTCAAGTGTTAGCGTTGTTTTACCTGAAGATTCTGGACCGTAGATTTCAACGATACGACCCATCGGTAGACCACCAGCACCTAGTGCGATATCTAGAGATAGAGAACCAGTAGAAATCGTTTCTACATCCATTGTACGGTTGTCACCAAGACGCATGATAGAGCCTTTACCAAATTGTTTTTCAATCTGACCAAGGGCTGCGGCTAACGCTTTTTGTTTATTCTCGTCCATTACTATCTCCAGGTAATCGGTTGTCGTGAAACAAGCGATTTAGAATCTATTTCTAACCCACATAGGGGTGACTAATTGGCTTTTATTATACTGTTGATTCATACAGTGTCTATACCTGTATGAAAATAATTTGTACAAATGTTACTTGTCTTCCATTGATAGGTAATCATAAATAACTTGCAGGGCATGGTGGGTGGCTTGTTGGCGTACTTGTGATCTGTCACCATCAAATACATGCGTTTCCACTTTATTCCAACCACTTAGCGCTTTCCAAGCAAAGCATACCGTACCAACGGGTTTCTCTTCAGAACCGCCGCCAGGGCCTGCAATACCACTAATTGACACAGCGACGGTTCCCTTCGAATGCTCTAGCGCACCTTCAGCCATTTCTATAACGACAGGTTCACTGACCGCACCAAATTCCACTAAGGTTTCTAGCTGCACGCCAATCATCTCTTGCTTTGCTTCATTGCTATAAGTGACAAAAGCGCGGTCAAACCAAGCAGAGCTGCCTGCTATATCCGTTACCGCACTTGCTACACCGCCACCAGTACAAGATTCGGCGGTTACCAACACCTGATTGTGCTCTGCAAGCAACAGTCCGAGTTTTTCACTAAGATCTTGAGTCATCTGCATTGTCAGCTTCCCTTTATTTACCATTAGAACATTTGGATGCGCATCTTTTCGCTTCAGCCGCTTTTCGCACGAAACGCTTTCACGTATCCTAAGCCGCAATAGAAATAAACGAAAGAAGTTAACTGTGAAAGCCGATCAAAAACATACTCCCATGATGCAGCAGTACCTAAAACTGAAGGCAGAAAACCCAGAAATTCTGCTGTTCTACCGCATGGGCGATTTCTACGAGCTTTTCTACGATGACGCAAAAAAAGCGTCTCAACTCCTCGATATTTCACTGACTAAACGCGGCTCTTCAAATGGTGAGCCAATCCCAATGGCCGGCGTCCCATACCATGCCGTTGAGGGGTACCTAGCTAAGTTAGTGCAACTCGGTGAATCCGTAGCAATTTGTGAACAGATTGGTAATCCAGCACTTTCAAAAGGCCCTGTCGAGCGAGCGGTAGTACGTATCGTGACACCAGGTACCGTAACCGATGAAGCACTGCTTTCTGAACGTGTCGACAACTTAATCGCCGCTATTTACCACCACAGCGGCAAGTTTGGTTACGCGACGTTAGACATTACCTCTGGCCGATTCCAACTGTGTGAACCTGAAACCGAAGAAGCAATGGCAGCAGAACTGCAGAGAACCTCTCCGCGTGAGTTGTTGTTCCCTGAAGATTTCGAACCCGTTGAATTAATGGCAAGCCGCACAGGTAATCGTCGTCGTCCAGTATGGGAATTTGAATTAGATACCGCTAAGCAGCAGTTGAACCAACAATTTGGCACTCGTGACCTTGTTGGTTTTGGTGTTGAAGGCGCGAAACTTGGCTTGTGCGCAGCCGGCTGCCTTATTCAATATGTAAAAGATACTCAACGTACTGCGCTTCCGCATATTCGTTCACTGACAATGGACAAGCAAGATCACTCGGTGATCCTCGATGCTGCGACTCGCCGTAACCTAGAGATCACGCAAAACCTTGGCGGTGGCACCGACAACACTCTTGCTGAAGTGCTAGATCACACTGCAACCGCAATGGGTAGTCGTATGCTTAAGCGTTGGTTACATCAACCAATGCGTAATATCTCGGCACTTAACCAACGCCTAGATGCGATTGGTGAGATGAAAGATTTGGCTCTATTCACTGAGCTGCAGCCAACACTGAAACAGATTGGTGATATTGAGCGTATTTTGGCTCGATTGGCACTTCGCTCGGCTCGCCCACGTGATATGGCGCGACTTCGTCAAGCGATGGAATACCTACCAGAACTTGCAGAAACGCTAACCCAGCTTAAGCACCCATACCTGACTCAACTTGCTCAGTATGCTTCTCCTTTAGATGAAGTATCAGAGCTACTAGAGCGCGCCATAAAAGAGAACCCACCTGTGGTTATCCGCGACGGTGGTGTGATCGCTGAAGGCTACAATACCGAACTAGACGAATGGCGTAACCTAGCTGCTGGTGCAACTGAATTCCTTGATCAATTGGAGCAAGAAGAGCGTGAGCGCCATGGCATCGACACACTTAAGGTTGGCTACAACAACGTACACGGTTTCTTCATTCAAGTAAGCCGCGGCCAAAGCCACCTTGTGCCGCCACACTATGTACGTCGTCAAACACTAAAGAACGCTGAGCGTTACATTATTCCTGAGCTAAAAGAGCACGAAGACAAAGTTCTAAACTCTAAGTCGAAAGCTCTGGCTATCGAGAAGCAGTTATGGGAAGAGCTGTTTGATTTGCTACTGCCACATTTAGAGCGACTACAAAACATCGCCTCTTCTGTGTCTCAGCTTGATGTCTTACAAAACTTAGCCGAGCGTGCAGACACGCTAGATTATTGTCGTCCAACCATGACTGAATCTGCTGGCGTCCAAATCCAAGCAGGCCGTCACCCTGTGGTTGAACAAGTGATGGATGAACCATTCATTGCTAACCCAATTGACCTTAACGACAAGCGTAAGATGCTGATCATCACAGGTCCAAACATGGGTGGTAAATCGACTTACATGCGTCAAACAGCACTTATCGCGCTAATGGCACATATTGGTTGTTATGTTCCAGCAGAGAGCGCAACCATTGGCTCTATCGACCGCATCTTTACTCGAATTGGTGCATCGGATGATCTAGCGTCTGGTCGTTCAACCTTCATGGTTGAGATGACAGAAACGGCTAACATTCTGCATAACGCGACGCCAAACAGCCTGGTACTGATGGATGAAATCGGTCGAGGTACCAGTACTTACGATGGTCTATCTCTAGCTTGGGCAAGTGCAGAGTGGTTAGCGAATCAAATCAATGCGATGACACTGTTTGCGACGCACTACTTTGAGCTAACCGAATTACCAAACCAGATTCCAACACTGGCCAACGTTCACTTAGACGCAGTAGAGCATGGTGACAGCATCGCCTTCATGCACGCAGTTCAAGAGGGTGCAGCAAGTAAGTCTTACGGCCTAGCAGTTGCAGGGTTAGCTGGTGTACCAAAAGCCGTGATCAAGAACGCTCGTGCGAAGCTGACACAACTTGAAGCGTTGAGCATTGAGTCTCCTACATCGAAGCCAAGCGGCGTTGATATTGCGAACCAACTGAGCCTTATCCCTGAGCCAAGTGAAGTAGAACAAGCATTAGCGAACGTTGATCCTGATGATCTGACGCCACGCCAAGCACTGGAAGAGTTGTACCGCTTGAAGAAACTGCTCTAATCAAAGGCAAGTATCTTTAACCCCGATAAAAACAAAAACGCTGACATTAAGTCAGCGTTTTTTTGATTCGATATCAGTGGATATCGTTTAGTCGTTTTCAACGTTGAACAGGTTTTCCATGTTCAAACCTTGCTTGATAAGGATCTCACGTAGACGACGAAGGCCTTCAACTTGGATTTGACGAACGCGTTCACGAGTCAGGCTGATTTCACGACCGACTTCTTCTAGCGTTGACGGTTCATAGCCTAGTAGGCCAAATCGACGTGCAAGCACCTCTTTCTGCTTAGGATTCAGCTCATCAAGCCAGAAGATCAGTGAGTTTTTGATATCGCTATCTTGAGTCGAAACCTCAGGATCTGAGTTGTTCACATCTGGAATAATGTCCAGTAGTGCTTTCTCACCATCACCACCAATTGGCGTATCTACCGAGCTCACTCTTTCGTTTAGACGAAGCATCTTACTTACGTCACCAACAGGTTTATCAAGCTTAGAAGCAATCTCTTCAGCTGTTGGTTCATGGTCAAGTTTCTGTGATAGTTCTCTTGCAGTACGCAGGTAGATGTTCAGCTCTTTCACAACATGAATTGGTAAACGGATAGTGCGAGTCTGATTCATCAAAGCACGCTCAATGGTCTGACGAATCCACCATGTCGCGTAGGTAGAAAAACGGAAGCCACGCTCTGGGTCAAACTTCTCTACGGCGCGAATCAAACCTAGGTTACCTTCTTCGATTAGATCAAGAAGTGCTAGACCACGGTTGCTATAACGACGAGAAATTTTAACGACCAAACGCAGGTTACTTTCGATCATGCGTTTGCGTGCTGCTTCATCACCGCGTAGAGCTCGACGTGCATATAGCACCTCTTCTTCTGCGGTTAGTAGTGGTGAGAAACCGATTTCGCCTAGATACAGTTGCGTCGCATCTAAACTCTTGGAAGTAACTTCTGTTTCTTCTTTAACTTCGGCTTTCTTAGTAGCAGTTCGCTTCTCTTGTTCAAGTGTTTCCGATTCCGTGGTTACTTGGTCAAGATCGAACTCTTCTTTGATTACTGCATTGCTTATACTCATAACGCCTCCCCCTGGCGAAATTAGCATGACATTACAACTTCATAATGTCGCTAAATGACTGTGTCACTTAATACAATACGTGATTAGTTCATATTGTATTTAAGGTAAATATCGTTTTGGATTGACGGATTTACCTTGGTAACGAATCTCAAAGTGCAGCCTAACACTGCTGGCTCCGGAGCTTCCCATTGTTGCAATCTTCTGCCCTGGTTTCACACTTTGCCCTTCAGATACTAATAGTCGGTCGTTATGCGCGTATGCACTTAAGTAATTATCATTATGCTTCACAATCACTAGATTGCCGTAGCCTCGTAATGCATTACCCGAATAAACAACCGTTCCCCCTGCAGTAGATACTATTGGCTGACCTCGCTGTCCTGCTATGTCTATGCCTTTATTTCCTTGTTCGCCTACAGAGAAATTCTTAATTACTCTCCCTTTAGTTGGCCATAACCATTTGGATACTTTATCACTTGTTGGTTTGGTGGACGGTGTGACATTCTGTTTACCTTTAGACCCAACATACTCCTTTGATTTGGATTGTTCAACCTTCTTTGGTGGATCTTTTTTCGCCACTTTGGCTGTAGTTTGAGCTGGCGCAGGTTTAGAGTTTTTGCTCTGTTGCGAGGTAGCTTTAGGTTTACTTGCAGTCGAGGCAGCGACAGGGGCGGCAACTGCTGCAGCTGCAACCGTTGTCTTACCATACGCTGGTGCATTATAGCTAGGACGCCACAACTTAAGCTTCTGCCCTGGGTGGATGGTATAAGGGGCTGCAAGTTTGTTATAGCTAATCAGATCTTGTACATCTTTATTGGTGACATACGCGATGAAATAAAGCGTATCGCCTTTTTTCACTTCGTAGTAACTGCCGCGATAGCTACCGCGATCAATCGATGAGTAGTTTTTACTTAGGCTTGAAACTGGCGCAGGCGAATTCGCTGCACACCCAACAAGTGCACAACTAAGCAGTAAGGAGCTTCCTTTTAACAACTTCGAACGCATCGACTCTCTATCCACCTACACCATAAGTCTTTTATTAAGCTAGCTCACCAGGAACCAGAGGTACAAATCGCACCATCTCGATGACACTCGATAAAAACTCATCACCATGACGCACGATCTTCAATAACTGTTGTTCGTCATCACCAACCGGAATCAATAGACGACCGCCATCTTTCAGCTGTTGCAAAAGAGCTTGAGGAATAGACTCTGCAGCAGCGGTTACGATGATCGCATCAAAAGGCCCTTTAGAGGACCAACCTTGCCAGCCATCACCATGTTTGGTTGAAATATTATAAAAATCGAGCTGCTTTAGCCGACGCTTAGCGTCCCATTGTAGCGACTTTATCCTTTCAACCGAATAAACATGATCGACAAGTTGAGCTAAAACAGCAGTTTGGTAGCCAGAACCAGTTCCGATTTCCAAAACTCGGCTATCTTGTTGCAGCTCAAGTAATTCTGTCATTTTAGCAACAATATACGGCTGTGAGATGGTCTGCCCTTGCCCGATAGGCAGTGCATTATTGTCGTAAGCCTGATGATACATAGCCTGAGACAAAAAACTCTCTCTTGGAAGTTGGTAAATCGCATCCAGTACCTTTTGGTCTCGGATGCCATTTTCAATCAGAAAAGTAATTAAGCGTTCTGCTTGTGGGTTACTCACTTACTTCTCTCCTAACCATGTTGTCATTGCGCCTAAAGACTCATGTGCTGTCAGATCGACCTGCAGTGGCGTTACCGACACAAAGCCATGCTCAATCGCATAGAAATCGGTACCTTCGCCCGCATCTTGCTCTTTACCTGGAGGACCAAGCCAATAAATATCATGACCACGCGGGTCTTTTTGCTTAATCATATCTTCAGCATGGTGACGTGCGCCAAGGCGAGTAACCTGAGTTCCCGATAGTTCTTCTAAAGAGAGATCCGGCACATTAACGTTTAACAGGCGGTTGGTTGGGATTGGTTTTGCTAAATGTTGTTCAACAATACGACGAGCAATCGCTGCCGCTGTCTTAAAATGTTTTTTACCAACCAGAGAAAATGCCACCGATTGAACACCTAGAAAGTGTCCTTCCATTGCTGCTGCGACTGTACCTGAGTACAACACGTCATCACCCAGGTTTGCACCATGGTTAATGCCCGTTAATACTAGGTCAGGCATATCATCCTTTAGCAGTTCATTTAATGCGAAATGCACACAATCGGTCGGTGTTCCCTGTACCGAATAGGTCTTTTCAGCAATCTCTTGAACACGTAAAGGCTGCTCTAAAGTTAATGAATTTGAAGCGCCTGAACGATTACGGTCAGGTGCCACAATGATAACTTCAGCAAGATCACGTAGTTCATCTGCTAGCTCATGAATACCTTGAGCATGCACACCATCATCGTTGCTGAGTAAAATCTTCATTCTGTATCCTTTCTTCATATTCCAATGCTAAGTGACTTAAATACCGATACTAAGTCACTTAGTGCCAAGCAGAATCATTACTGCTCGTAGCTTCTCTCTACGTGTACTTCTTCAACTAATTCACGAACGATAGCTGTCGCAAAGCAGCCAGCATCAAGAGAGAACTTCAGAGTGACATTATCTTCACTCACTTCCCACGTTAGATCAGTCGGTTTCAGAGACGCTTCACGGCGGTCATGGCGCATACGGTTACCACGAATCAGAGCCATCAGATCCGGTTCAGCATCAAGGTGTTTCTGCTCTAAAGCTTGAGACTCATCAGTCGTTGGTAAAGCGTTATCACCGGCCAAAGCAACCGTCACCAATGCAGTACCATTCGCAACATCTTGGCTTACAGCTTCAAGGTTGTCAGTCGTCACCGTCAGTTGAGCGCCATCTTTAACGACGATATCGCCAACCAATACCGATGCAAACACATCTTGTTCAATACGGTCAGACAGGATTAGGTTGTAAATCCATGAACGAGCAGCCGAAAGGTACAAGCTACGTTTGTTCTGATTACGAGTACGCACATTATCACGGCCCCAACGACGAGCTTCAGACAAGTTATTACCTTCGTTACCAAAACGCTGAGCACCAAAGTAGTTTGGTACCCCCACTTGAGCAACTTTTTCTAAACGCTTTACGACATCGTCGCAGTCTGTTACTTCAGACAAGGTCAACTCGAATTGGTTGCCAACTAAATCACCAGGACGCAATTTTTTGTTGTGTCGCGCTGTCGCAAGAATTTCGATGCTTGGGTACTGTGCTAAGAACGCTGAAAAGTCAGGCTCACCTTTAGGTAGGTGTACACTCAACCACTGCTCGGTCACTGCGTGACGGTCTTTCAAGCCAGCCCAGCTTACGTCTTTCGACTTAACGCCACAGGCTTTAGCCAACTCATTGGCTACGAAACTCGTGTTTTCACCTGTTTTACGAATGCGCACCATTAAGTGTTCGCCTTCACCCGTAAACTCAAAACCCAAGTCTTCGATAACGACAAAGTGTTCAGCTTTCGCTTTTAGTTTTGCTTTCGCAGTTGGTTTACCGTTTAGATAAGCCAATGAAGATAAAATATCTGACATGCTGTTCTTTTCGTGTTGGTGCTTATGCACTTTTGGTAATTAGGACCACCGCTTCACATGCGATGCCCTCTTTGCGACCCGTAAAGCCTAAACGCTCGGTTGTCGTTGCTTTTACGTTCACATTGCTGATGCTGGTTTCTAAATCTTGTGCAATGGCTTGGCACATAGAGTCTATATGAGGCGCCATTTTAGGCGCTTGCGCCATGATAGTAATATCGGCATTGCCAATCACATAGCCTTGCTCTTTTACTCGGCGGTACACGTCTTTCAATAGCGCACGGCTATCCGCGCCTTTCCACTCATCGTCAGTATCAGGGAAATGACGACCGATATCTCCCGCAGCGATCGCACCTAACAGCGCGTCACACAAGGCATGAAGGGCAACATCACCGTCTGAGTGTGCGATAAGACTTTGTTCATAGGGGATGCTCACACCACCAATAATTACCGGGCCTTCACCACCAAACTTATGTACATCAAAGCCATGGCCAATACGAATCATCATTATTCCTTATTCTGACTTAAATAGAACTCAGCGAGCGCTAAATCTTCAGGCTGAGTAATCTTAAAATTATCTGAACGCCCAGCGACTAAAGCGGGCGAGAAGCCTTTCCATTCAAAAGCAGAGGCTTCGTCGGTAATCGAAACGCCTTGTTGCAGCGCTTCACTCAATACATTCCACAGAGGTTCAGCTCTGAACATTTGTGGTGTGAGGGCGTGCCACAAATCGGCTCGCTCGACAGTATGAACAATTTGCCCTTGAGCGCCTCGCTTCATCGTATCTCGCACTGGGGCAGCTAAGATTGCCCCGACATTATGGCTCATCGCCGTCGAGATTAGCTTGTCGATATCACTTAGCTGAACGCAAGGCCTTGCTGCGTCATGTACCATCACCCAATCACCGAGCTGTTGCTTCTCGATATAATCTAAAGCAGAAAGAACGGAATCCGCTCTTTCACTTCCACCAGCAACTCGAGTCACTTGCGGATTCTGAGTAAGGGGTAGCTCTGGGTAGTATGGGTCATCATCACTGATTGCGACGACAATTTGAGAGACTTGTGGGTGAGCCAGTAGCTTCTCAACGGTATGCTCTAAAATCGTTTTACCATTGATCTTAAGATATTGCTTCGGACGGTCGGCCTTCATTCGGCTACCAACGCCCGCCGCAGGAACAACGGCAATCACGCTTTGAGGTTGAGTCAACATTAATGGGATTCCTCACCAATGATGCGATAAAACGTTTCGCCTTCTTTAACCATGCCAAGCTCATGACGTGCGCGTTCTTCTATCGCATCTAAGCCTTGGCGTAGGTCGTCGATTTCCGCAAACATTTCAGCGTTTCTAACTTTTAATTTTTCGTTAACTTGCTGCTGAACTTGGATTTCATTGTTCACACCGTAGTAATCAGAGATACCATTTTTACCGAGCCACAGTGTGTGTTGTAGCCAGCCAAACACTATGAGCAGTACTAAAGCAAAAATTCGCATAACACCTTTCGCCGGTTGAAAAAGAAGGAACTAGAATAAGGCACATATATACCATAATGAGCTTATTGGTGCGAGATATGTGGTGTCAGGGAATCAATAAGTCGAGGAATTATTGTCGTTAGGAACCAGTGATGAGATTCCCGACTCTCTCCTCCGTCGGTCTCGGGAATGACGGATAGTACGAAAAGCTTAAGAAGAAGACGTTTACGTTCCCAATGCCATAGTCTTTCGGCACTCCCAAAAGAAGAACCAATTAATACAAAACACTGCAACGAAAGAGCCATAGACAGAACATCTTTCCTCAGTCACGTCCCTCGTCATTCCCAAGAGGGAGGAACGACTGAGTTGGGAATCAATTGATGCAAATGCAAAATAAGAGATTCCCTACTTCTTCCTTCGTCAGTCTAGGGAGTGACGAATGATACAAACTACTGCAACCGAAAGAACCAAAGGCGAACGCCTTTCCTAAGTCACATGCCCCGTCATTCCCAAGAAGGAGGAACGACTGAGTTGGGAATCTATCGCGACAAACGCAAATAAGAGATTCCCTACTCCTTCCTTCGTCAGTCTAGGGAATGACGAACTGGATATGTAACAGGAAGAGCTTTAGAACCTAGAGCTTCTTCCCGCCACTTTCTACAGACAAAAAAATGCCCCGCATTAGCGAGGCATTCAAAGCTTAGATTAACAATTCCTTTGGTTTAAAAACCAGAGAGATTATTGACCTTTAACTTCTTTAAGACCGTTGAAAGGAGCTTTAGAACCTAGAGCTTCTTCGATACGGATTAGTTGGTTGTACTTAGCAACACGGTCAGAACGGCTCATAGAACCAGTCTTGATTTGACCTGCAGCAGTACCTACCGCTAGGTCAGCAATAGTTGCGTCTTCAGTTTCGCCAGAACGGTGAGAGATTACAGCTGTGTAACCTGCGTCTTTAGCCATCTTGATTGCAGCTAGAGTCTCAGTTAGAGAACCGATTTGGTTGAACTTGATAAGGATAGAGTTAGCTACGCCTTTCTCGATACCTTCAGCAAGAATCTTAGTGTTAGTAACGAATAGATCGTCACCTACTAGTTGAAGCTTGTCACCTAGTAGTTCAGTTTGGTGCTTGAAGCCAGCCCAATCAGACTCGTCTAGACCATCTTCGATAGAAACGATTGGGAATTGGTTAGCTAGCTCAGCTAGGTAGTGGTTGAACTCTTCAGAAGAGAAAGTCTTACCTTCGCCTTTCATGTTGTAGATGCCAGCTTCTTTGTCGAAGAACTCAGATGCAGCACAGTCCATAGCTAGAGTAACGTCTTTACCTAGTTCGTAACCAGCAGCTGCAACAGCTTCTGCGATAACTTCTAGAGCTTCAGCGTTAGACTTAAGGTTTGGAGCGAAACCACCTTCGTCACCAACTGCAGTGCTGTAGCCTTTAGACTTAAGAACTTTAGCTAGGTTGTGGAATACTTCAGCACCGATACGTAGACCTTCTTTAAGAGTCTTAGCACCAACTGGTTGGATCATGAACTCTTGGATGTCAACGTTGTTATCAGCGTGCTCACCACCGTTGATGATGTTCATCATTGGTAGAGGCATAGAGAACTGACCAGCAGTACCGTTTAGCTCAGCGATGTGCTCGTATAGAGGCATGCCTTTAGCTGCAGCAGCAGCTTTAGCGTTCGCTAGAGAAACAGCTAGGATAGCGTTCGCGCCGAACTGAGATTTGTTCTCAGTACCGTCAAGGTCGATCATGATTTGGTCAACGTCAGCTTGAGCTTTAGCGTCTTTACCAACTAGAGCTTCAGCGATTGGGCCGTTTACAGCTTCAATTGCTTTAAGAACACCTTTACCTAGGAAACGTGATTTGTCGCCGTCACGTAGCTCAAGAGCTTCGCGAGAACCAGTAGATGCGCCAGATGGAGCAGCAGCCATACCTACGAAACCGCCTTCTAGGTGTACTTCAGCTTCTACAGTTGGGTTACCACGTGAATCGATGATTTCACGACCTAGAACTTTAACGATCTTAGACATTGAATGTTTCCTTCTCGTTGAATATATAAATGTCAAATTTAAAGGTAGCAGCACAACTTACGCTGCTACCTGTATTCCTTTTACTTCTCTAACTCGCCGCGCTGGAACTCACCAGCCGCTTTAACGAAACCTGCAAACAATGGGTGACCATCGCGAGGTGTTGAAGTGAACTCTGGGTGGAATTGAGCTGCAACGAACCATGGGTGGTTCGGGTTCTCAATAACTTCAACCAGTTTCTTGTCCGCAGATAGACCCGATACTTTTAGGCCCGCTTTTTCGATTTGTGGACGAAGATTGTTGTTCACTTCGTAACGGTGACGGTGACGTTCATGGATCGTCGCGCTACCGTATAGTTCGTAAGCTTTCGTACCTTTCGCTAGGTGACAAAGCTGTGAACCTAGACGCATTGTGCCGCCTAGATCAGATGTCTCTGTACGCTCTTCAACTTTACCTTCGCCGTCTACCCACTCAGTGATTAGGCCAACAACTGGGTATTTAGTTTCAGAACAGAACTCAGAAGAGTGTGCGCCTTCCATTTTCGCAACATTACGAGCGTACTCGATAAGTGCTACTTGCATGCCTAGACAGATACCTAGGTACGGTACTTTGTTTTCACGTGCGTATTGAGCAGCAAGAATCTTACCTTCAACACCACGGTCACCGAAGCCACCAGGTACTAGAATTGCGTCTAGGCCTTCTAGAATTTCTACGCCACGAGACTCAACGTCTTGTGAATCTACGTATTTAATATTAACGCTTAGGCGGTTTTTCAAGCCTGCGTGTTTTAGCGCTTCATTTACTGATTTGTATGCGTCTGGTAGTTCAATGTACTTACCAACCATACCAATCGTCACTTCACCCGTTGGGTTAGCTTCTTCGTAAATTACTTGTTCCCATTCAGACAGATCTGCTTCTGGAGCTGTAATGCCGAAACGCTTACATACAAGATCATCAGTACCTTGAGCTTTAATAAGCTGAGGGATCTTGTAGATAGAGTCAACATCGCGCATAGAAATAACTGCATTTTCTTGCACATTACAGAACAGAGCAATTTTCTTACGCTCATTCGAAGGAATGTTGCGGTCAGAACGACAAACTAGGATGTCAGGCTGAATACCAATAGACAGTAGCTCTTTTACAGAGTGCTGAGTCGGCTTAGTTTTCACTTCGCCCGCAGCTGCTAGGTAAGGTACTAGCGTTAGGTGCATGAACATTGCGCGTTCACGACCTAGTTCTACTGCTAGCTGACGAATCGCTTCCATGAATGGTAGAGATTCGATATCACCAACCGTACCACCAACTTCAACGATCGCGATATCGTGGCCTTCAGCGCCAGAAATAACACGCTCTTTGATAGAGTTAGTGATGTGTGGGATAACCTGAATAGTTGCACCTAGGTAATCACCGCGACGCTCTTTTGCTAGTACGTCTGAGTAAACACGACCTGCAGTGAAGTTGTTACGCTTAGTCATCTTGGTGCGAATGAATCGCTCGTAGTGACCAAGGTCAAGGTCTGTTTCAGCGCCATCTTCCGTAACGAACACTTCACCGTGCTGAGTCGGGCTCATAGTGCCTGGATCAACGTTGATGTAAGGGTCAAGCTTCATCATAGTCACTTTAAGACCACGAGCTTCTAAAATAGCCGCAAGAGATGCTGCAGCAATACCTTTACCTAGAGAGGATACAACCCCGCCAGTAACAAAAATGTAATTTGTCGTCATGTTTAACCTGAAATTGGTTGAATGAGGGAAATGGACTACTTCTGGACGGGATGAAAATATACCAGAAGCCCCTTATCGCCACAACGTGAAATCTATCACACTGCTATTTTTTATTTTTTGCTTCAAATCAATTCATGATAAAAGCTTTGGTTATCTTTTCTCCGCTACTTTTACCTCATCCCACATGGAATCAAGCTGTTGTAGTGAAAAATCGGTCAAACTTTTATCTTGTTGACGCACTTTTTCTTCCACCCCTTTAAAGCGACGTGAAAACTTCAAGTTGGCCTTATTGAGCGCAGATTCAGGGTTTTTACCTAAATGTCGCACCAAATTCACCGTTGCAAACAGCAAATCACCCAACTCTTCTTCAACCAAATCTTCGTTTGGTGTCACTTGAAGCGCCTCTTCAAGCACTTCATCCACTTCCTCTCTTACCTTGTTGGCAACTGGGCCAATTGAGTCCCAATCGAAGCCATATTTCGCTACCTGCTTTTGAATCTTTGTAGCACGTGAAAGCGCAGGTAGAGAGTTTGGTATTGAGTCTAGAATACTTTCTTGAGTTTTGCCTGCTTGTGCCTTTTCTTTGGCTTTTTCAGCTTCCCAATTCGCATTGATTTCTTCGTCGCTAGCAAACTCGGCATCCGAGAACACATGAGGGTGACGGCGTGTTAGCTTCTCATTGATGCCATCAACCACATCAGAAAACTCAAACAGCCCCTGCTCTTTCGCCAACTGGCTGTAAAAAATCACCTGAAACAGTAGATCGCCAAGCTCTTCTTGCAGATTCGACCAGTCTTTGTTGTGGATCGCATCCACGACCTCATAGGTCTCTTCGATAGTATGCGGGACAATTGTTTCAAAATTTTGTTTTAAATCCCAAGGACAGCCACCTTCTGGATCGCGCAGCTTAGTCATGATCTGTTCAAGTTGTTCAATCGGGTGATTCATCGTTTTCTTCCTATTACTGTCTTTGAATTTTTAAATTTATAACGTCTTCTAAAACTAAAAAAGGTGAGCAGCCAAAACCACTCACCTTTATCTTTATTCGTCATCCCCAAGAGTGAAGAATGAGCGAGTTGGGGATCTCAAACCGCTTGGCGAGATTCCCTATCACGTTCGTCCATCACTGCAGGGAATGACGAGGGTGATACCAAATATCATCCTAATCTCTTGACGCTCATGACATCTTTGATCTGCTCGACTCGGCTTGTCACCCGACTCAGAATCTCAATATTCGTCACTTCCAAATCGAAATCCATTACCGATAGCTGACGCTTGTAATCGATGCGACTCTTCATTGTCGTCACGCTAATCTTCTCGTTCGAGAATAGTGAGGTGATGTCTTTTAACAAGCCATTGCGCTCTAGCGCTTCCACACGCAGCGTTAGGATGTAAGAACCGACAAAGCCATTGCCCCAAACGGTATCGATGATACGTTCTGGTGCGTGCAGGCTCAGTTCACTCAACTGTTCACAGTCGGCACGGTGAACCGAGATACCACGACCTTGAGTGATATAACCTTTAATCACATCACCAGGAATCGGCTGACAACAGCGTGCAAGATGCGTCATGAGGTTATCAACGCCTTCTACTACCACCGCGTCTTTCTTAGGACGACTCTGCTGTGCTGGCTTGCTTTCCGACTCAAGCAGCTTCTCTAGCGCTTTCTTGTCTTCTTCTTCCGCCGTTGGCTTATTCACTAACGCATTGATGTGATTAACCACTTGGTTAATACGCAAGTCGCCACTACCAATACCTGCATAGAGTTCGTCTGGCGTATTCACGTTAAAGCGTCTTAGTGCGTATTGGTCGGCATCTTTTAGGGTTGCGCCTACTTTCGCTAGCTCAACTTCCAGGATGTCACGACCCGCTTCTAGGTTTTTCTCACGGCTTTGTGCGCGGAACCAAGCGTTAATCTTAGCTCGAGCACGACCAGAGTGAACGAAACCTGTAGTTGGGTTTAGCCAGTCACGAGATGGGTTCGGCTCTTTCTGCGTGATGATCTCAACTTGGTCACCCATCGATAGTTTATGAGTGAACGGTACGATACGGCCTGCTACTTTGGCACCGATACAGCGGTGTCCGACCATCGAGTGGATGTGGTAAGCGAAGTCCAACGGGGTTGCACCCATTGGTAAGTCGACCACGTCACCACGTGGAGTAAATGCGTATACACGGTCATCGAAGACTTGACTACGTACTTCATCCAGCATTTCACCAGAGTCCGACATCTCTTCTTGCCAGTCGATAAGTTTACGCAACCAAGTGATTTTTTCATCGTAGCCGCTACGACCACCAGAAGAGCCTTCTTTGTACTTCCAGTGTGCCGCCACACCAAGCTCAGAATCTTCGTGCATCTGCTTCGTACGGATCTGAATCTCAATAGTCTTGCCTTCAGGACCAAGTACTACGGTATGAATCGACTGGTAACCATTTGGCTTAGGGTTCGCCACGTAGTCATCAAATTCGCTCGGTAGGTGTTTGTATTTGGTGTGTACCACCCCAAGGCCGGCGTAGCAGTCTTGCAGTTGATCAGCGATGATACGTACCGCTCGCACGTCAAAAAGCTCATCAAAGGCCAAGCCTTTCTTCTGCATTTTGCGCCAGATACTGTAGATGTGTTTTGGTCGACCGCTCACTTCAGCGTTGATGTTTGAACGCTGCATTTCTGCGGTTAAGTCATCAACGAAATCTGTGATGTATTGTTCACGAACGATACGGCGCTCAGACAGCTGTTTGGCAATTTGCTTATAAGTGTCTGGCTGCTGGTAGCGAAAGGCGTAATCTTCGATTTCCCACTTAAGTTGACCGATACCTAAACGGTTAGCCAGTGGTGCGTAAATGTTAGAACACTCTTTTGCTGCCGCTCGGCGCACAGCATCAGGAGCCTTTTTCACCTCGATGAGGTTACAGATTCGCTCCGCAAGTTTGATCACTACGCAGCGGAAATCGTCAACCATGGCCAATAGCATGCGTCGAACGTTATCAACCTGCCCCGAGGCAGCACTGCCTTCAAGGGTTACGTTTAGCTGGCCCAAGGCCGCCATTTCTTCAACGCCGTCAATCAGCTTAACAATTTCTTTGCCGTAGCTTTCTTCGAAGGCTTCGCGCTCAAAAACGCCACTTGATACCACTGGGAAGAGTTGTGCAGCGACTAATGTTGCACGATCCATCGACAGCGTAACCAAGATTTCAATCATCTCGCGCCCACGCCATAGCAAGAGTGATGCTTGCTCGTGATCTTTTAATAGCTCTTCACAGTGACGATAAACTTTATTCAGTTTATTCGAGGTTTTTGCGTCTTGCTTTAATGACGCAATCCAACTTTCTAGCTCAAACTGTTCGCTTGGGTTTAAATGTGCGCTTCGTACCGCAACCATCGTGCCTTCCTAGTTATTCTGTTTTATACCCAATTCAATATGACTAACTGGTTCCAAGTTAGTTCGACCATATTGATATCAGCGCAAGTGTCCCTGCGCCTTTGTCATTCATTTTTAAGCCTTATTTACGGGCCTTTAAGCCTTGATAAAGAGAGCCATCGATTCTAGATGGCTGGTGTGTGGGAACATATCCAACATACCAAGTTTGGCTAATTGGTAGCCTTGCTTTTCTAAGCTCTCTGAATCTCTAGCTAGAGTAGCAGGATTACACGAAACATAAACCACACGCTTCGCTCCTAATGCTGAAATTTGATCAACAACACCACTCGCTCCAGCACGAGCTGGGTCCAGTAAGATTTTATCAAATTTCTCTTTTGCCCAAGCTTGTGCCGATAGGTCTTCTTCAAGGTTCGCTTGGTAAAATTCGGTGTTGCTCAACTGGTTCAATTTAGCATTCGATGTGGCTTGCTGAACCATCTCATCGACACCTTCAACCCCAACCACAAATGCCGACTGTTGAGCGATAGGCAGACTGAAGTTACCTAAGCCACAAAACAGATCCAGTACTCGCTCGTCCGCTTTAGGTTCTAACCATTCAATCGCTTGGGCCACCATCTGATGATTGACCTTCTGGTTCACCTGAATGAAGTGGTTTGGCTCAAAAGGTAAGGTAACGCCTGTTTCGCTGTAACTAGGCGCATCACCAACCAGACGGACCAACTTGTCGGTCTCTGGCATTGAGTACAGTATCGCACCTTCTTCTTTCGCCAACGCAATCAATGATTGCTCATCTTTTTCAATCAAAGGCTTGAGGTGGCGTAGCACCATTACCGGGCCAGTATCACCCAATACCAATTCAACGTGTCCTAAAGACGTAAGGTTGCTGAAAGTGTTGAGTAAATTTTTCAGCTTTGGCAGCAATACATTTAGGCGAGGATCAAGCACGGCACAGTCTGTGATGTTTTCTATCTGCTTGCTCTGCTTCTTACGAAAACCGAACTGAAGCTTGTGCGTTTTCTTATCAACAAACAAGCTGATACGCGCACGACGACGGTAACCAGTTTCATCACCAACAATCGGTTGAGCCATCTCTGTCTCATCCGTCTTATATTGGTTCATCAAGTGCGTAAGAGATTGTGCCTTGTGTTCTACCTGAGATTGGTAACCAAGGTGCTGAAGATGACAACCGCCACACTGATTAAAGTGTTTACAAAAAGGCTTTAGACGTTGCTCGCTTGGCTTCAGCAATTTGATGAGTTTCGCGCGTGCAAACTTACTTTTACTCTCAGTAAGCTGAATAACCACCTGTTCACCAGGCAATGCGCCGTCAATGAAAACTGGTTTGTTTTTCTGATAAGCGATGCCAGCGCCATTGTGATCCATTCGTTCAACCAAAACCGATTGATGCTTGGTCTCGAGTTGAGTTTTCTTTTTTGGTTGGAAAAAACGTGCCATTGCTTGTGCCTAATGTATCTTTTAATAAGTAATTGGTATCCAGGACTCACTATTCTGTCTTGGAATCATTGTCGAACGTCACGGCTTTGATTAAGCTTACCGTTCACTTAACCGCCATTGTGTGCGTTATTTTCCCATATCCAGACCTCGATGTAATTAAAGAACATGACCAGATATGGCTTAAGAGCCCGTGTAATTACCTTAACTCTAGCTCCAACCCTGATTATTGGGCTGCTATTGAGTGCATTTTTCTCATTTAACCGCTATCAAGACCTTGAAGGTCAGGTGGTCAACACAGGTACTAGCATCATTGAACCACTAGCAATTGCGAGTGAATCTGGCATGCAGCTCGAAAGTCGAGAGTCTGTTCGTCAGCTAATCAGCTATGCACATCGAAAGAACTCTAAGCTGGTACGCAGTATCGCGGTGTTCGATGAACGCCATGAGTTGTTTGTAACCTCAAACTTCCACCCTGATTTCGAAAGCCTGACTTATCCAAAAGATAAACCAATTCCGCATTTAAGCTCTTCTGACTTACTCGATAACACACTGATTCTTCGAACCCCGATTATTGCAGAAGGCCAGTACATCAACTCGGCTAACGGCCAGTCTCAAGCCAACCAAGCGATTGGTTATATTGCGATTGAGTTGGACCTTTCTTCACTTCGTTTGCAGCAATATCAAGAAGTCTTCTCAGCCTTCTTAGTGTTGATTCTTGGACTGGGTCTTTCTGGTGTATTCGCTTTCCGTTTGATGCACGATGTAACTCAACCGATCACGCACATGAAGAACATGGTGGACCGAATTCGTCGCGGTCACTTGGATGTCCGTATCGAAGGCAAAATGCACGGTGAGTTAGACTCGCTGAAAAACGGTATCAACGCGATGGCGGTATCGCTGTCGGAATATCACGTCGAGATGCAGCACAGTATCGACCAAGCCACTTCGGACCTGCGTGAAACTCTTGAGCAACTAGAGATTCAAAACGTTGAGTTAGACATCGCGAAAAAACGAGCACAAGAAGCGGCACGTGTTAAGTCTGAGTTCTTGGCAAATATGTCTCACGAACTAAGAACACCACTTAACGGTGTGATTGGCTTTACTCGCCAGATGCTTAAAACTCACCTGTCGAACAGTCAGACGGACTACCTACAGACTATTGAACGCTCTGCGAATAACCTGCTCAGTATCATCAACGATATCTTGGACTTCTCGAAACTTGAAGCCGGTAAACTGGCGCTAGAAAACATTCCATTTGAGTTCCAAGCAAGCCTAGAAGAAGTAGTGAACCTTCAAGCGACCAACGCTCATGAGAAAGGTCTAGAACTTACACTTAAGATTGATCCTAAAGTGCCTGCAGGCGTTGTTGGCGATCCACTGCGTATCCAACAAATCCTGACCAACCTAGTCGGTAACTCAATCAAGTTTACCGAGCGTGGTAACATCGATATTAGCGTTGAGTTGCGCTCACAAAGCGAAGACAACATCGAACTACAGTTCATGGTTCGTGATACGGGTATTGGTATCTCTGAGCGTCAGCAAGCGCAGCTATTCCAAGCCTTCAGCCAAGCTGATGCAAGTATATCTCGTCGCTATGGTGGTACAGGATTAGGTCTGGTTATCACCCAAAAACTTGTGAGCCAAATGGGCGGTGAGATCAGCCTAACCAGTCGCCTACACCAAGGTTCCACTTTCTGGTTTACGCTAAGGCTATCAACCACTGATATGCCGATGACAGAGCTAATTGAGACTCAATGTCTGCAAGACAAGCAACTACTGCTTATCGAGCCAAACATGCAAGCGGCTTCGATTACTCAACAAATCCTGACCCAGGAAGGCTTAGTCGTAACCTACCGTTCGGTGATGCCTGACGAATCAACCTCGTACGACTACGTACTGCTGAACCTCGCAGCTAACCAAGATTATCAATTTGATACGGTCAGTGGCTGGGCAATTGGCGCGAAGAAGATTGCTCAGAACGTGATCATTGGTACACCGAGTACCGAGCTCGCACTTGGCGAACAATTGATGAAAGAAGTCGATGTTCAATGCATCACCAAACCTCTTTCACGTAAGAAGCTGCTGCAAACTCTGGTGTCGAACCAAGCGCCAACCTTGATTGCACCAGCAATTGAAACCCATTCGGAAGAGAAGCTGCCACTGACTGTTATGGCTGTGGATGACAACCCAGCGAACCTGAAGCTTATCACCGCGTTACTCAAAGAACGTGTGGAAACCGTCATCAGTTGCACCAGTGGTCAGCAGGCTATCGACAAAGCCACTGAGACTCAGTTTGATATTATCTTCATGGATATTCAGATGCCGCAGATGGATGGTGTCACCGCTTGTCAAAACATCAAAAAGCTCGCCAACAACGCCAGCACMCCTGTGATTGCTGTTACTGCACACGCCATGACGGGCGAGCGCGATAGGCTGCTAGAAGCTGGCATGGATGACTACCTGACCAAGCCAATTGAAGAGCATGTGTTACAACAAGTATTAATTCACTGGAGCCCAACCTCTGAGGTTGAGCACATCGAAAAGATAAATCCAGATCACCCTGCAGTGTCAGCCGAGATAGACAACAGTCAGGTGTCTGAAAGTAATGTTAGCGTGCACAAGAACATCATCATTGATTGGCAAGCTGCGATGAAGCAGGCCGCCAATAAAGAAGACCTCGCACGCGATATGCTGCAGATGCTGGTCGACTTTATCCCTGAGGTGTATGACGCGGCGGAGAAAGCGATCGAAGACACGGATTACCCTGTGGATCAGCTAATACACATCATCCACAAGATGCATGGCAGCAGCTCCTACAGCGGCGTACCAAGGCTTAAATCGGTCTGTGCCACGATAGAGAAAGAGCTGCGCTCAGGTACTTCAATTGAAGATATCGAGCCAGAACTCTTTGAACTTCAAGACGAGCTCGATAAGGTGCAAGCGACCGCTATTCACTACTTAAAACCAGCCAGTGATTAAACCGGCTTAGCCTCGAATTCAAGGCAATAAAAAAGCAGAGCGTATAAGCTCTGCTTTTTTGTTTATGCTATTTACTCAGTAACGAGCGAACACCAGGATGAGTTAGAGATTACGACTCTAAGAGTACTGTCGCTACCGCATAATGACGCTCATCTGAAATAGTCAGGTGAATCGAAGTTGTGCCACTCGCTTGCGCAATCTCTAAAGCTTTATTGTGCAAGCTCAGCACTGGCTTGCCATGCTCGTCGTTCGAGATTTCGAAATCATGAAAAGTAACACCCAGTGCGATGCCTGTACCCAGCGCTTTTGATGCTGCTTCTTTAGCTGCAAAGCGCTTAGCAAGATAGCGACCTTTTTGCTTGAGCTGCTGAAACACTTCAAATTCAGAGTCCGTCAGAATACGCTGAGCAAATGCCTCACCACTGCGTGACAATGCTTTTTCAACACGTTCAATTTCCGCGATATCTGTCCCAAGCCCTACAACAGCCATGATTACCCTTTAACTACTTTTTGATGATGCCACTTAACAAACTAGATATTTAACAAACTAAATGTTGTTGCGCGCGTTTTCCATTACAGCTTTCATGTCAGCTACGGCTTTGTTCAAGCCATCAAAGACAGCACGTCCCATGATTGAGTGACCGATGTTTAGCTCGTAGATTTCTGGTAGTGCCGCAATTGGCGCCACGTTGTGGTACGTCAGGCCGTGACCGGCATTCACCGTAATACCTAGATCGTCTGCGTAGCTTGCGCCAGCCGCAATCTTTTTCAGCTCGTCTTGTTGGTCTTCTTCTGTTTTCGCATCAGCGTAGTGACCAGTGTGAAGCTCAATGAACGGTGCGCCACATGCTTTTGCTGCATCAATCTGTTCGCGGTCAGCATCGATAAACAGCGACACTTTAATACCAGCTGCAGATAGCTTTTGCGTAGCCGCTTTTACTTTCTCAAGTTGACCAACCACGTCCAAGCCACCTTCAGTAGTTAGCTCTTCACGCTTTTCAGGAACAAGACAAACAAACTCAGGCTTAGTATCTAGTGCAATCTGAACCATCTCATCCGTCACTGCCATTTCTAAGTTCATGCGAGTTTGGATAGTTTCAGCCAGAATACGTACATCGCGATCAACGATGTGACGACGGTCTTCACGCAGGTGAATGGTGATACCGTCAGCACCAGCGCGCTCAGCAATTTCAGCTGCGTGTACTGGATCTGGGTATTTAGTACCACGTGCATTACGTAGTGTTGCAATATGGTCGATATTAACGCCTAAAAGGATTGAGCTCATTTTCCAATACTCCGTGCTCTAGAAAGACCTGCTCTTGGCAAAAACAGTTCTCTACTTTTTAATGGTTTGCCGCCAAGATACGGCTTTAAGGCTATGCGTGTAAAGCGTTTTGCCGCTTTTAACTGCTCTTTAGTGATAAACCTACGTTCGCTGATCGCAATAAGTTCATCGCCCATAAAAGTCAGGTTGTCTCTTCGTACTGAAGCAATGAAACCTTTCTGCTCTCGATAGCGATAAGTCATTGTTGGATCAATCGGTTCGCCGGTACCTGCACAGTGTAAAAAGTCAACGCCATAACCCATAGCAGATAGCAGTGCCAACTCAAAACGACGCAGTGCTGGCTCTGGATTTTCATTATGCGCCAGCTCTGTTAAAGCATGAAGATAATCGTGAAAAAGAGCCGGCATTGGCACTTCAGCCATCAGAACTCGACCAATCAGCTCATTCACATACATTGCGGAATAGAGGTTAATGCCAGTGAGAGGCAAACCTAAACTGATAGGCTCAGCTTGGCGCAGTGTTTTCATTGAGCTGTTCCCCGACCACTTGAGTAGTAGAGGCGTAAAAGGCTGCAACGCTCCTTTTAAGTTGGAACGCTTGCTACGAGCACCTTTCGACATCAACGTTACACGGCCAAACTCTTCACTGAAAATATCCAGTATCAAGCTCGACTCGCTATATGGCCTACGGTGCAATACAAAGCATCGCTGTAACCCTTCGCTCAATGATTCATCCTTCTTGCAGATACAAAAAGAGAGAGTTCGCACTCTCTCTTCAACTCACTATTTTGATTTCACGTCCAGTTAAGGAAAGTGAAGTCCAATCTAGATTATAGATCGTCGATGTAGCCTAGTGAACGAAGTGCACGTTCATCATCAGCCCAGCCAGATTTAACCTTAACCCATGTCTCTAGGTACACCTTACGACCGAATAGCTCTTCCATATCGATACGTGCTTCGCGACCAATCGTTTTGATCTTCTCGCCCGCTTTACCAATCACCATTTTCTTCTGACCAGTACGTTCAACAAGAATTAGCGCGTTGATGTGGAAACCATCGTTGTCTGGGTTGTAGTCAAAACGTTCGATCTCAACCGTTACCGAGTAAGGTAGTTCATCACCCGTAAAACGCATCAGCTTTTCACGGATAATTTCAGACGCCATAAAACGCTGCGAGCGATCCGTCACATACTCTTCTGGGAAGTGGTGTGTCGCTTTAGGTAAGTGTTCACGTACGTGCTTACGCAGTACATCAATGTTTTTACCTTGCTTCGCCGAGATTGGCACAACATCAATGAAGTCCATCTTCTTAGAGACTTCCATCATGTGCTGCATCACGTCAGTACGGTCTTGAACGTTATCTACTTTGTTGATGCAAAGTACAACTGGGAAGTCAGTCTTCTTCAGCTTGTTCAGAACCATTTCATCGTCTTCAGTCCAGTGAGTACCGTCAACAAGGAAGAATACTAGGTTCACATCACTCAGTGAGCTGTTCGCCGCACGGTTCATCAAGCGGTTGATAGCACGCTTTTCTTCAATATGAAGTCCAGGAGTATCTACGAAGATCGCTTGGTAATCGCCTTCAGTTTCCACGCCCATAATACGGTGACGTGTCGTCTGTGGTTTACGTGATGTAATAGAAATCTTCTGTCCCAGGATATGGTTCAGAAGCGTCGACTTACCTACGTTTGGGCGACCTACAATAGCGATGAAGCCACAGTGTTGGTTTTCCGGTAGGCTAGGTTGTTTGCTATCAGATGAAAAGAATGCATCGATATCGAATTCTTGGTTGTTATCAGACATTGCTTAGTTGCTCTAATGCTGTTTCAGCAGCCGCTTGTTCTGCCTTGCGGCGGCTAGTGCCTTTACCGATAACAGGTTTATCCACACCTGCCACTTCACACTCAACCGTAAACTCTTGGTTGTGTGCTTCACCTTTAATATTAGTCACTGTGTAGACAGGTAGAGGATTTCTTCGACCTTGTAAGAACTCTTGAAGACGAGTTTTCGGGTCTTTTTGAGATACTCCAGGCTGAATAGCTTCTAGGCGAGATTGGTACCAGCTCAAAATAATGCCGCGAACCGTCTCGGTATCACTATCTAGATAGATAGCGCCGATGATCGCTTCAACAGCATCCGCTAGAATAGAATCACGACGGAAACCGCCACTCTTCAACTCACCTGGACCTAATTTTAAGTAATCTCCTAGTTCGAATTCACGACCTAGTTCTGCCAATGTATGACCACGTACTAATGTTGCACGCATGCGGCTCATATCACCTTCGTTTACCTTAGGAAAACGGTGGTATAGATCATCAGCGATAACAAAACTTAAAATTGAATCGCCCAGAAACTCAAGACGTTCGTTATGTTTACCAGCGGCGCTGCGGTGAGTCAGCGCCAAGTGGATAAGATCGGCATCATTAAACTGATAGCCAATCTTTCTCTCTAGTTTATCAATTGGAGAATTCATGCTCTCTCGATGTGTTAATTGATCGATTAATGAATCCCACCGATGCGATTAAAACGCACACCAGTAGGAATCCATGTTGGAAGTACACTGTCTGAACCACGTTCGAATTCGAAACTGATCCAAATAGCAACAGCCTTACCAACAAGGTTTGCTTCAGGGACAAAGCCCCAGTAACGGCTATCAGCACTGTTGTCACGGTTATCACCCATCACAAAGTATTGGCCTTCTGGAACGACCCATTCGTTAACACCGTTACGAGGTTGATACGCTTGCACACGATCACGACGCAGTGGGTTAACTAATATTTGGTGCTCTACGTCTCCAAGCTGTTCATTCAGCTGAATCAGAGGCACACCATCTTGAATAAATTGGCTTTCTTCTACGTTACTTAGTTTCACTGGTTTACAGCTACTTGTACCTTTCGCCTGGATACAGATTTCTTTACGACTGCTGTAACGAATAGTATCACCTGGCAAACCGACAACACGCTTGATGTAGTCAATGTTTGGCTGAGGCGGGTACTTAAATACGATTGAATCACCACGGTCTGGCTTGCCTGTTTCTACCAATTGAGTGCGCCATACTGGGTCTTTAAGACCGTACGCGTACTTCTCTACCAAGATGAAATCACCAACTAAAAGCGTTGGCATCATCGAGCCAGATGGGATTTGAAACGGTTCATAAATAAATGAACGCAAGATCAAAACAAATGCAATTACTGGGAAAATGGACACACTGTTCTCAACCCACCAAGGCTGAGCCGTAACTTTTGCGCTGGTTTCAGCGTCTAGGCCATTCGTTTGTGCTTCCACATCAGCAAGCTTCTGCTGGCGTTTCTTCGCCCACACAAACTTTTCCAATGCCCATACAATGCCGGTCACTAGAGTTACGATCACTAAGATAAGCGAAAATGTATTAGCCATTGATATCCCTTAAATTTCATTTCTTTAAAAATAACGAAAGTGAAAGAATAGCGAGCTACCCTTTCACTTTCAATTATTCGTTTAACGCTGGATAAAGTTAATCTTTGCCAACGTGAAGAATTGCTAAGAATGCTTCTTGAGGCAGTTCTACGTTACCGATCTGCTTCATACGCTTCTTACCTTCTTTCTGTTTCTTCAGAAGCTTCTTCTTACGACTCACGTCACCACCGTAACATTTCGCGATTACGTTCTTACGCAGTTGTTTAACTGTAGAACGAGCGATGATGTGGTTACCGATAGCCGCTTGAATCGCGATATCAAACATTTGACGAGGGATGAATTCTTTCATCTTCTCTACAAGCTGACGACCACGAGTTTGCGATTGATCTTTGTGTGTAATCATCGCAAGTGCATCAACCGTGTCACCGTTTAGAAGTACGTCTACACGAACCATGCTTGATGCTTCAAAACGTTGGAAGTTGTAATCCAGTGATGCGTAACCACGAGACGTTGATTTCAGACGGTCGAAGAAGTCCAGTACTACTTCAGCCATTGGAATATCGTATACAACCGCTACTTGGTTGCCGTGATAAATCATATCAACCTGAACACCACGCTTCTCAACACACAGTGTGATTACGTTACCTAGGTAGTCAGAAGGTACTAAGATATTACAACGTGCAATCGGCTCACGAATCTCATTGATATCATTGATAGCAGGCAGCTTAGCTGGGCTATCAACGTACAGTTGAGTGCCGTCTGTTTTTTCAACTTCGTATACTACGGTTGGTGCAGTTGTGATTAGGTCTAGGTCGTATTCACGCTCTAGACGTTCTTGGATGATCTCCATGTGAAGCATACCCAAGAAACCACAACGGAAACCGAAACCAAGTGCTGCAGAGTTCTCTGGTTCGTAGAATAGAGAAGCATCGTTCAGGCTTAGTTTACCTAGTGCATCACGGAAGTTTTCATAATCATCAGATGATACAGGGAACAGACCCGCGTATACCTGTGGTTTTACTTTTTTAAAGCCAGGTAGCGCTTTTTCACAGCCGTTTTTAGCCAGTGTCAGCGTATCACCAACCGGTGCACCTAGGATGTCTTTGATACCACAAACAACCCAACCTACTTCACCAGTGTTTAGCTCTGTAGTATCGATTTGCTTAGGCGTGAAGATACCTAGACGGTCTACACCCCAAACTTGGCCGGTGCTCATTACTTTGATCTTGTCGTTCTTCTTCAGAGAACCGTTCTTGATACGAACAAGAGAAACAACACCAAGGTAGTTATCGAACCAAGAGTCGATGATTAGCGCTTGTAGTGGCGCTTCAGGATCGCCTTCTGGAGCCGGAATTGCTGAAACAATGTTTTCTAGAACATCGTCTACACCGATACCTGTTTTTGCAGAACAGCGCGTTGCTTCCATCGCGTCGATACCTACGATCTCTTCGATCTCTTCAGATACCCGTTCTGGATCAGCTGCTGGAAGGTCAATCTTGTTTAGGATTGGCACAACTTCCAGATCCATTTCGATCGCTGTGTAACAGTTTGCTAGAGTCTGAGCTTCTACACCTTGACCAGCATCGACAACCAATAGTGCGCCTTCACAAGCCGCAAGAGAACGTGATACTTCGTATGCGAAGTCAACGTGTCCCGGAGTATCGATGAAGTTAAGTTGGTAAGTTTCACCATCTTTTGCGGTGTAGTTTAGTGTCACACTCTGAGATTTGATGGTGATGCCACGTTCACGCTCAAGATCCATCGAATCAAGGACTTGTGCAGCCATTTCACGATCGCTTAATCCTCCACAAACTTGGATTAGACGGTCAGATAGGGTCGACTTACCATGGTCGATGTGGGCGATAATCGAAAAGTTACGAATGTGCTTCATAATTTGGTGTGACAAACTCTTTAAATTAGGACGGTAAGAAAGCCGCAAAACTATTTAAAAATAGCTAACGGTGGCGGCATTTCAATCAAGTTGGCAGATTCTACCCAATTTAACAGCAAGACGCATCATAAATTAGACGAGTGGCTCACCGAGGATTCGAATCAATACGACTTCTTGCTTGGATTTGTCTTCCATCGGTTTAGCGAGTCGCTTCGCTAAAGCAATACCACCAGCTGTAAATAGGGCTGCGCTCAGTATAACAATCCCCTCGCCCCCTTGAAGTAAGGGTTGTAACAAGAGTTGTCCAATGCCAGCACCAATCATCAACATGAAAAGTGGGATGAGGTAAACAATAGCCGCAGACTGAAGTAGACTTTTTTCAGGAAAGCCGATTTCTACAATCTGACCCGCTTTCACAAGGCTTTTGGTTTTTAATTGCCAAAACAAGGATTTGTTGCCAACCGCTTTGGTGACAATGCCAGTGCCACAGCTTTTTTGTGAAGAGCAGCTGCTGCAACTGGTTTGTTGTTCGCAACTCAGTTGAACAAAGTACTGCTTACCTTTTTGTTCAACTGAGCTAACGGTAGCCAGCGCGGTCATCATTGCGCTGACACCTGATTATTGAAAGTAACAGATTGAGCGATACGCTTGGCCGTGGCTGGCGGGATATCCCCTACGACAGACACTTCTCTGTCACCAATCACTAAGCTGTGCAAGGTTCTTCGCCCTTGACGCACCAACTGACCTTTCAATGAGTGTTCGTCTTTATCGGCGATATATACCGAAAAGCTAAATAGTCCATCGCTAAAAAGCTGACTCTCGACCATTTTATCAGTCGCAGCCATTTGGTAACGGCTTAGTTCTTTTGACTTAAACCCTTCAGGCACCCATGAAGCTTGCCAGTCGGTCTCACTCACCAAACCTTCTGGTAATGATAAAACCTTCGGCAGTTGCGCTTGGTTTAAGCCGCCCATAGCCTCAGCAATTTTATCGTTCACCACATAAGAGATTGTTCGATACTGTTCCAGTATTTCGCCATCACGATCTAATAGGTCGGCACGTAGAGGAAGACTGGTTTTCTCGTCTACCCAAACCACGTATGAGTAGCGAAGGCCATCTTTTGGCACTACGCGTAATACTTGAGTCGTGCTGCCCGCTTCACGAGAACGCCCAACTTTTACAAAGTCGTAGTACTGGTTCAGTGATTCAATATCTCGATTGATCATCGGAATGACAGGCGCAACCATGCTGCCTGACTGGATCGTAAACGGCTCTGTACCCGGTTCGATGTAGCTCACTTCATTACCGCGACGAATCACTTCACGAACAGGGCCACTCAGGTAAACAAGGTGTGCGAGTTGTTGGTCGTCGTTAACCGCATGGCGATAAACAAGAGGTTCAATACTGCTCTTCTTGATCAGTATGTAAGAGAGTTCGTAATTTAGATGCTGACTGGCCTCGTTCATTTGATGCAACAAGGCCTTTGCAGTTGTTTCCTCTGCAAAGGCTGTTGGAGACATCAAGCTGAACAGTGTCAGTGCACTGACCAGGATTTTCTTCATTCAATGTCCGATTCTAGATGTGCATCTTCCATAGGCGACGCATCACTGTTTAATCTTAGTTGTAGCTCATAATCTTCTAGCATTGCATGAACGCGTTTGCGCTGTTCTTGCAAGTTTGCTTCAGAGGCAGGTCTCTCTACCGACTCGCGGGTTAAGCTTACTGGCTCAGCGGATCCCGCAAATGGAATCGTCTGTAGTACAGGTAGCTGTTCTGGTGCCGCTGGATCGCTGCCACCATATTGTTGAACACCTAATACAACCGCTAAAGACACACACGCTGCCACAGCAACTTGTCCAAACTGTTGTAACCACGCTGGAAGCTGACGCTTCGCTTGCTGAGGTTTAGGTTGCTCTTCAATTGGAGCAACAGTAGGTTCAACATTCACTTGGTGCAGGTTTGGCATTGCACTGTGTGCAGGCTCATTTTCAAGCGCTGCTGCCACACTATCCGCAATGTTCCAATTTTTAGTTTCTGGCGCATCCCCACGCATAACGTCACCAATTAAGTGGTAACTCTGCCAGGTATTCATGCTTTCTTGATCAGATTCTAGATCTACAATGAGAGCTTTATCGATCGTTTCACCATCCATGAGTGCCGAAAGCTTTTCTTTATCAGCCATTATTTTCACCATAATAATTACAAGTTCTAGCGCTGCAAAAGAGGTTTAATTTTCTTTTCCACCGCTTCACGAGCTCGGAAGATACGCGAACGTACGGTTCCTACAGGGCAATCCATTACTTCTGCAATCTCTTCGTAGCTCAAACCTTCAAGCTCACGCAGCGTCATTGCAGTTTTTAAGTCTTCTGGCAGCGCTTCAATCGCTCCAAAAACGACTTGTTTCAATTCTTTTGACAGCGTTAAGTTCTCAGGGTTCGATATTTCTTTTAACGCGCTGCCTGTTTCGTAACATTCAGCATCTTCTGCATCTACATCCGTTGCGGGCGGCCTGCGCCCCTGGGCAACGATATGATTCTTTGCGGTGTTCACGGCAATTCGGTACAACCATGTATAGAAGGCACTCTCGCCACGAAAATTAGGTATCGCGCGGTAAGCTTTAATAAAAGCTTCTTGTGCTACATCAGGTACATCACCGGAATTATTCACGTATCGAGAGATAAGGTTACAAACTTTGTTTTGATACTTAACCACTAGTAAGTTAAATGCTTGCTTATCTCCACTCTGAACTCGCTCAATCAACACTTGATCGGTTAGCTGCTCGTTCATTCGAGCGGGTACTCCTATTGTTATAACCCTCACCTTCACAGATATGGGTACTAATTATGCGAAATGTAGTATTGACACCACCGTCTACAAGAGCACTATTGTGACTAAGCCAAATACCGAAAGTTCCAACTTTCTTAAAATTATTTGCCATTATTGTTTCACAATGTGATGTAATAAAAATAGCTATCCCTATCAATTTGGGGAAACTAGAGCAAAAGCAATGGTATTGAGCAATTAAATATTTCTAGATAGCTGTCTATATCTTGATTTTGCATGGCGTTTTAGGACGACTCTGAGGAGATTATAACAGTCTTACCGCAACTCCTAAAACAAGACAAAGTCAATTGAGAGTAGACAACTCGACTATAGCCCGGGATTTAATAAGTTTTATGAACGCAAACCGTGAACATCAATGTGATGTATTAGTGGTAGGAAGTGGTGCGGCAGGCTTGTCATTAGCCTTACGCGTAGCAGAACATGCAAAAGTAATTGTATTAAGCAAAGGACCACGCAGCGAAGGATCGACGTATTACGCACAAGGCGGTATCGCTGCGGTGTTCGATGAGTCGGACAGTATTGAGTCTCACGTTGAAGATACTCAAATTGCCGGGGCTGGGTTATGTGAAGAAGATACAGTTCAATTCATTGCTGAGAATGCGAAAGAGTGTGTGCAGTGGCTGATTGATGGCGGTGTTCCATTTGATAAAGATGAGAACAGCACTGATGGTCAACCTAAGTACCACCTAACTCGTGAAGGTGGACACAGCCACCGCAGAATCCTGCACGCTGCCGATGCAACTGGCATGGCGATGCAAACCTCATTGCAAGATAACGTCAAGAATCACCCGAACATCGAGATCTTCGAGCGCCACAACGCGCTGGATTTGATCACTGAAGATAAGATTGGTGGCTCGAAAGACAAGGTTATCGGTGCCTACATCTGGAACCGTAACCAAGAACACGTAGAAACCGTACGCGCTAAATTTGTTGTGCTTGCTACTGGCGGCGCATCAAAAGTGTACCAATACACTTCTAACCCAGATGTCTCTTCTGGTGATGGTATTGCTATCGCTTGGCGTGCGGGTTGTCGTGTAGCAAACCTAGAGTTCAACCAATTCCACCCGACTTGCTTGTTCCACCCAGAAGCACGCAACTTCCTACTAACGGAAGCACTTCGTGGCGAAGGCGCTTACCTGCGTCGTCCGGACGGTACGCGCTTCATGAAAGACTTCGATGAACGTGGTGAATTGGCGCCTCGTGATGTGGTTGCTCGCGCAATCGACTTCGAAATGAAGCGATTAGGTGCAGACTGCATGTACGTCGACATCAGCCACAAGCCTGAAGAGTTCATCACTGCGCACTTCCCAATGATCCATACACGTTTGATGGACTTGGGTATCGATATGACTAAAGAGCCGATCCCGATCGTACCGGCTGCGCACTACACCTGTGGTGGTGTGATGGTCAATAAAGATGGTCAAACGGATCTGCAAAACCTCTACGCAATTGGTGAAGTGAGCTATACCGGCCTTCACGGTGCGAACCGTATGGCATCAAACTCACTACTAGAATGTGTGGTTTACGCGTGGTCGGCAGCAAAACACATTGTAGAGAACATTGAACAGTCCCAATTGTGTGCGGAACTTCCAGCATGGGATGAAAGCCAAGTCACCAACAGTGATGAAGAGGTTATTATCCAGCACAACTGGCATGAACTTCGCCTATTCATGTGGGATTACATGGGTATCGTACGTACAGACAAGCGTCTTGAGCGCGCAATGCGTCGTATTCAGATGTTGCAGCAAGAAACTCACGAGTATTACAGCAACTTTAAGGTGTCTAACAACCTTTTAGAGCTGCGTAACCTACTTCAAGTCGCTGAGCTAATGGTTCGCTGTGCAATGCAACGCAAAGAGAGCCGCGGCCTGCACTACACATTGGATTACCCAGAGCTGGCTGAAGACAGTGGCCCAACGATTCTGACACCAGAGAAACGTCAATCGTAACTTGGCGCATTCGTCAGTCACGAAAAGTAATCAAACGAAAGGGAGCCTAGTGCTCCCTTTTCTTTTAGCTCATGACTTGTCGATTACTTTAGCTTAGCGAACGCATTCGTTGTAAGTTTGCCAAAAAGTGCCGATATTCTTGCTCTTGGCAACTGTCTCGCCATAGTAGTACCGAGTGACCACATTCAAATTGTAATTTTACGAAGAATTGCGCCCAAATCTGATCGACCGACTTTAAGCTATATGTACTGCCATTCAAACGCACTTCACCATCATCCTTATAATCAAGACATCCTTGAGCGCTGGTGATAAGCATGTGGTTGGAACGAAACAGATTGAAGGTTAAATACAGACAATAAAGGCTGACAGCCAATGGAAGAGAAGAGACAACGATAAAAAACAAAAGGCACCCGAAAACAGTGCCTTTTGTTAATAATGCGAAATACGAAGGGTTAAGCTGGAGCTTAACGAACCTTGCTGAGGTTGTGTGCGACAATTTTATCAACCATTGATGCGTGACCCAAGTTTTCACTACGGCCGTGGCCCATCACCCAAGTAAACAGGTCTGGATCATCACACTCTAGTAAAGAAACAAACTCGCGCTGTTCCTGCTCTTGCAATGAATCAAAACACTCTTCGAAAAATGGCATGATGACTACATCAAGTTCTAACATGCCGCGACGGCAACCCCATTTAATTCGTGCTTTCTGCTCTGCAGTGTACATTGGCTATCCTCACCTATAATTTTTCTTTCTTGGAGTGTAACAAGTCATACGCTCTGCAACTACTATGTGGGTCACAGTCCCTATCTCCGCTCACAAAAAAACCTAGGCTGACAAAGAAACAGAACAGGATTAACATAGAGCCAAATAAAATTCTTAGGAAAGATAAAATGGATTGGAAAAACACCTTTCAGCCGCACGCTCATACGCAAAACGATTCGCTTCCAGAACTGATGATGACACACGTGTCAGACTGGAGTGCAATTACCATGGTAGGCGATGACAAAAAATCGTACCTACAAGGTCAAGTAACGTGCGACGTCGTGACTCTTCCTAATGATGAATCTACATTAGGCGCTCACTGTGATGCAAAAGGAAAGGTATGGAGTATCTTCCGCCTATTCCACCACAACGGTGGTTACGCGCTTATGCAGCCTAAGTCAGCGATTGAAGTTGAGCTCGTAGAAATCAAAAAATACGCGGTCTTCTCTAAAGTCGATATTGAGCAAAGCAGCGATGTGGTTATCGGTGTGATGGGCGCTGCTGCGGATCAGTACATCGACTCTATCTCAGAGAGCCAAGGTAAAGTTCGTGCGATTTCAGGCGGTACAGCTGTTCAAGTTGCTGACAACCGCTGGGCTCTGCTTGTGACAGAACAAGCTGCAGAAGCGTTGGTAACTAACAGCTCTGCGGAGAAAGTTTCAGAGGCGCTATGGCAGTATCATGAAATTATCGATGCTCAGCCTAACCTAACCAAAGCAGAGCAAAATGAACATATCCCTCAGGCGCTAAACCTACAAGCGATTGGTGGCATCAGTTTCACCAAGGGCTGTTACACAGGTCAAGAAACAGTAGCTCGCGCTAAATACCGTGGCATGAACAAACGTGAAATGCGCATTGTTTCAGGCCCAACAGCGGAAGTTTTAACACTAGAAAGCCCTATTGAGCTAGAGCGCAGCGTTGGTGAAAACTGGCGTGGAGCGGGTCAACTGATCAACGTATATCAATTTGCTGACAGCCAAGCAATTGGCCTAATGGTACTACCGAACAACTTAGATGACGATGTTCAGCTGCGTTTGACAGCACAACCCGATCAAATCTGGAAGATCCTGCCACTGCCTTACAGCCTTGACGACGAGTAATTACGTGGAAACAGTGATTACACAATGGCTAGATCAACAGCAGGTGAACTATCGCCTGCTGTTACAAAGTAAGCCAACCACCAGCATCGAGGAAACCGCGCAAGAACGAGGCATCGACCCATCTCAAATGGTGAAATGTATTCTACTCAAAGACATGGGTAATCAGTACGCGCTAGCCTGCACGTCGGGTGATCGCTCAGTCGATCCGAAGAAAGTGCGCTCAATTCTAAATTGCCGCCGCATGACCTGTGTCTCGTTAAGCGATGTAGAGTCTATTACTGGCTTTAAGGCCGGTTGTGTTGGCCCGCTTGCATTAAAGAGGCACATGCCGATCATCTTTGATCCTTCGATCCAGAACAATTCAACGGTGACCATCAGCTCTGGGGATCGAATGGCAGGTATCGCTCTGGATCCCAATGATCTCATGACGCTATGTGCGCCGATCATCGCTGAGATCAGTCGATGATCGGATCAATACAGTGATTGATCGCAAACTCTTTCCCTAGTTTTCACCGGATACATATTTAGTGTGAAGTTCGTCATAAGATAACTAGATTAAAGTTAAATATTTAATCAAAATTAAAGCATAAGTAGTCACAGGTAAAAATCTGCGTTATTGTGAATTTACTGACTAGCCCCTAGGCAAATCAGTACAAGTGAATCCACTGAGTAACATCAGTATCCACTTTTGTGTAATGCATCTGTGACTATTCGCCCGTTTTAGACGGGCTTTTTTTTGTCTTAATTTTACAATTTGATTACACAAACAAAAAAATCCCGCCTATTCTTATACTTGTCACATTTAAGCTGCTTAATACCGAACAGGAAAGTTCACGGCAGTTCACTACTCAGTATTATTTTGGGGAGGAGCTCACGTAAAAATAGATATTTACTGTAGAAAGTGCTTAGAACAGCACAAATATCTAATTAACGTCAACGCTACTGCATATTACTCCATGCTTATCACAATTATTATCTCGGAGTTTTTCTATAATGTGCAGGCTAGGTAAATATAAGGATAATTAAAAATGAGACTGTTTAAGCGCTATACACCGAGTATGATTGCTAAACATGTAAGTCGACTTTTCAAAGGGCGAATCTACATTTACGGCGTAGGGAAATTTGAGTTCGATAACGGCAAGCTAGTGCTGCCAGACCGAGCAGAGAAACGCCACTTTGAAACAGTGAAAGAAATAAATAGTGAAATTATGAAGCTGCGCTGTGCTTACGCATAATCAAATTATCTAGAGAATTCAAAACAAAAAGGGTTGGCTAACGCCAACCCTTTTTTCATACCAATGATTCGAACGAAACTTTGGTGCGAAAAATTGGTACGAAACATTAGAAACAAAGTCACTATCGATGAATCACAGGGGGCTTCGCTAAGTCAGGAAGGTTGCCCGCAAGACCTAAAGCTCGCTTCATGATTTCATCTTTCGCACCAGGAAGTTGACCTGCGAGCTTCATACCGATACCACGAATCAGCTTCTTCGCCGGATTATCGCCTTCAAATAGGTCTTTAAAGCCTTGCATTGATGCAATCATCTTCGCGGCTTCTGCTTTTCTCCAACGCTCATAACCACGTAAGTTACGTTTGGTACCAATGTCCTCGCCCGCAGCCCAGAGCTTTAACAGCTCTTGTGCTAGGCTGGCAGCATCTAACAACCCAAGGTTAACGCCCTGCCCTGCAAGCGGGTGAATGGTATGCGCGGCATCCCCCACCAAAGCCACACGCTCTACGGCGAAGTCTCTCGCGTATCGCATGCGCAGCGGGAAAGCAAAACGCTCGCCAACCACTTCACACAAGCCTAGTTTAGAGTCGAATTCAGCTGTTAGCTGTTTATTAAACTCCGCATCCGACATAGATACGAGCTTCTCGGCACGATTCGGCTCAGTCGACCAAACGATAGAGCTCATGTTACTCGGCTGCATTGGTAAAAATGCCAATGGGCCCTGTGGTGTAAATATTTGACGAGCCACACTATGGTGCGTTTCTGCAGTTTTAACGTTCGCAACAATTGCACTGTGTCCGTAGTCCCAATGTGTTAGAGGGATATCTTGCTGCTTGCGAACCCAAGAATTGGCACCATCTGCGCCTACGACAAGCTTAGCCGTCAGTGCTTGACCATTGTCTAAAGTCAGCCATGCTTCGCTTTCACCAATTGCCATTGTTTTGCACGTTGCTGGCATGTATAGACTGACGTTTTCTTGCTTTTTAACCTGCTCAAGCAACGCCAATTGAATCACACGGTTCTCAACAATATGACCTAAATTAGGCTGCGCTAAACGCGTTGAATCAAATTCAATGCGAGCGAAGCTATCTTGTTCCCACACTTCCATCGCTTGATAAGGTGCAGCACGTCTTTGCTCAATTCCCTGCCACGCACCTAGATTACGCAAAATCACTTCACTAGAACGGCTCAATGCAGAAACACGTACGTCAGGCAGTTCATTAAGCCCTTCGCTTGGTGCCTTGCCTTCAATTACTGCCACTCTCAGATCACTGTCTTTCAAAGCCGCTGCAAGGGCTAAGCCAACCATGCCTCCACCAACAATTGCGATATCAACACTTTGCATCATTATTTATCTACCTTATCTTTCTACTAGGCCAAGCGTATGACGCAAAAGTGGACCTTTAAGTGGTGGAAGGTTATCCATAACAGCTAACCCAAGGTTTCGCCCGATACGAGCGGTTAAAAAGTCATTTGAGAACAGATGTACTAGGCTCGATGTCAGTGTAATCGTCGCCCCTCTGTCCTGTTCTCTACGTTTTCTAAAGTTAACAAGACCAGTGTATCGACCAACATCATCCAACTGAGTACACAACTCTTCGGCTAAAGAAGCCACATCACGAATGCCGAGGTTAAAGCCTTGACCCGCGATCGGGTGAAGAGTTTGAGCGGCATTGCCGACAATCGCAAATCGATGAGAGATATTTTGCTGACGATGACGAAGGATTAGAGGATAGCTCGCACGCTTACCCACCTTCTCTAAACGACCTAGTCGCCAACCAAAATCATTCTGCAGCTGTTCAAGGAACTGGCTGTCATTTAAAGCCATGACTTTGTCAGCTTGTTCTGGCGGTAAGCACCACACTAGCGATAGACGGTTGTCCGTCATTGGTAATAACGCAACTGGCCCATGATGGGTAAAACGCTCAAAGGCGCGACCTTGATGAGGCTCGCTCGCCACAATGTTAGCAATGACAGCTACTTGCTCAAAGTCATGCTCGCTCAACGAAATATTCAGTTGTTGGCAGCAGGTAGAGATCGCTCCGTCAGCAGCAACCAACAACTTAGTAGTAATGGTTTGCCCGCTATTAAGGTCAATGGTCGTCAGTAAATCACTACGCTCAATTTTCGCTACTGAGTCAGGGCACAGCATCGTGATGCTCGATTCAGACTCCAGTTTTTGCTGATAGATTCGACCGACATCCGCCAACTCGACCACATAACCAAGCGCATCAACCGCAAGATCTTCGCTGTAGATATCAGTCATTCCTGCATGCCCGCGATCCGAGACATGAATATCTTTAATCGGAGTTGCTACTGGAGCGATCGATTGCCACAACTGCAATGAACCAAGGATCTGCACTGTGCCATAAGACAAAGCAATAGAACGAGAATCAAACCCAGGGTGAGCTTGATGATCAACCTGATAAGGTTCCACTACCGCAATCGATAGCGAACCTTGGCTTAGGTGATTCAAGGCAAGCGCTAAAGTCGCCCCTGCCATCGCGCCACCAGCAATTACAACATCATACTGAGCCATCATAACCTCAAACTGGCAAACGATTAGTGAATGGTTGGAGCTACATCTTCAGACGGGCGTGCACCAAACTCAGCATGAATGGTTAATGCACACGCTTTTACGTGCTCAATGACGTGCTCTAGAAGTTGCGCTTGCTCTTCTAGATCATCATCTTCATCAATGCCTAGCTTTGCCATCTCTTCAAGATCAGCCAGCGCTTCTTTAGTGCCTTCCGACGCCTTATTTAACTGAGCGCCAACGAGTCCTAAACCAGAGATGAAGTGGTTGATCCAATCAGACACACCGTCAGCTAAATCAAACAGGCTCGCACTTGCGTCTTCGTCAGGCAGTAGCATAGACAATTCCATGCCTGAACCCGTAATCTCACTAGTGGTTACTTTCAATGTAGCTTCCGCTAACGTTAATGCGCGATCCGGCCAACCCATACCTTCGTTGGTGTAATCAAAGATCAGTGGTTGCCAGCTCTTATCTGCTAGGCTTAAGCCTCCGCTTAACATACCCGTTAATAAGCCATGCATCTCAGCAGGGGTTACGGCTAGACTTGCCGATTGAAGTTCAGTCGCAACCGTTAGGTAGTCAGGTAAAGTAGTTTCGCTCATCAGATAGCTCGCTCAGTTATTCTTTATATCGATAGTATAATCGTACCACTTCACCCCAATTCTGGTAAGCATCGATCCCTAGCAATTGAAGGATGACTGACTACCAATTGTTCAATTTGCTGAATTACTGTGTGCTCAAGCTCTCATTTACAAACAGTCACTCTGAAAAGCTTGAATCTTAATAGCGGTTTACCTATAGTTTCTCCCTCAGAGGAGATTGCTTCCTCATCGGTACTTGCACTTTTTGTTTCAAGAAAATAACGAAGAGCAACAGCCTTAAAATAGCGCGTTAAAGAGTTCATCCATCATGAGTAATCAAGCGGTAGACGTTGAAATATTAGGAAAACTGACTCGAGTAAATTGTCCAGCAGGGCAAGAGGAGTCATTGATTGCAGCGGCGGCCGATCTTGATAATCGATTGAAAGAGATGGCTGAACGTACTAAGGTAACTAATGAAGTGAAGCTGCTGACTATCGCAGCTCTGAACATTTGCTATGAATTACAAACCAAGAAGTTTGAAGCAAATGACGAACAAAACGCACTGACCGAGCGAATGGAACAGCTCACAACATCGCTTTCAGATGTTCTCAGTAAGGTTAAGCACGGACAGCAATAGCGTACACAAAATTTACCCTGGAGTGTTTGTCAGAGGATTCACGTCCCCGAGCCGATAAGCAATCCCTAAGGGTTAGTACTTGAGTGCTATTGAGCATGCTCGGCCCGACCGAGAAGCCTACGGTAATCATTGCTGATCCGCCTTGAACTCGCTGGTTCAAGGGCCATCTATTCTCAACGGCACTTTGGGGTATCCCTTCTTATGAAGACGCTCACACGCAGCGAATTTCGCAAACAGATCCGCATCAAACGCAATTCCCTATCTAGCGAACAACAAACTCAATCCAGCATAGACCTAGTTAAGCAGTGCGCTCAACTTGATGATATTCAGTCTGCCCAACATATCGCACTTTATATCTCTATCGATGGTGAGCTTGATACCCAACCTTTAATCGAGTGGTTGTGGGCGCAAGGTAAGCAGACCTATTTACCTGTATTGCACCCCTTCTCTGACGGGCACCTACTGTTTTTGCACTACTCTCCGACAACCCCTACGGTATTAAATAAATACGGCATCGTTGAACCAGAGCTTAATCAAACGTTGGTGAAACCTTGCCATCAACTCGACCTGATTCTTACACCGCTGGTTGGTTTTGACTCTCATGGCCATAGGTTAGGCATGGGTGGTGGCTATTACGATCGTACTCTGGCGAAATGGTTCGAGACAGGACAAGGGGCAACACCAATTGGTTTGGCTCACGATTGCCAACATGTCGATACCCTACCAATTGAAGAGTGGGATGTTCCGTTACCTAAAATCGTGACTCCAAGTAAAACTTGGCAATGGGAAAACAACCGTTAAAGCGCTATAATCGCGCCGCAAACGTTAACCTCGATACTCAAACGTTAACCTCGATACTCAAACGTTAACTTAATACGCGAAAGACTAATTCAAAGCGCAAGATCTTATTCAGGAGAATGGCATGACTCAAGATGAAATGAAAAAAGCAGCTGGTTGGGCAGCACTTAAATATGTTGAAGAAGGCAGCATTGTAGGTGTTGGTACTGGCTCTACAGTAAATCACTTCATCGACGCACTAGGCACAATGAAAGACAAAATCAAAGGTGCAGTTTCAAGCTCTGTTGCTTCAACGCAACGCCTAGAAGAGCTAGAGATCAAAGTGTATGAGTGTAATGATGTTGCTAAGTTAGACATCTATGTTGATGGCGCAGACGAGATCAACCCAACTCGCGACATGATCAAGGGCGGTGGTGCAGCTCTAACTCGTGAAAAAATCGTAGCGGCTATCTCTGATAAATTTGTATGTATTGTTGATGGTACAAAAGCTGTTGATGTACTAGGTAAATTCCCTCTACCGGTAGAAGTTATCCCAATGGCGCGTTCATACGTTGCGCGTGAGCTAGTTAAGCTTGGTGGTGACCCGGTTTACCGTGAAGGTTGTACAACGGATAACGGCAACGTGATCCTAGATGTTTACGGCATGGCGATTGAGAACCCGAAACAACTAGAAGATATCATCAATGGTATCGCTGGTGTGGTAACAGTTGGCCTATTCGCACACCGTGGTGCAGATGTGGTTATCACAGGTACACCTGAAGGTGCAAAAATCGAAGAATAAATAATAGAAGATTGAGTTTTTCTGTTACTTCATTACATACGGTGCCCAAGGGCGCCGTTTTTTTTGCTTTGCACCTGTAAAATTATGTCTTATTCCGTAATTTTCTTACCCAAAACAATTTTTTTTTGTTACTTTATTGTTCAGAAGACGCACAGGGAAAACGTTTGTCTCCTAACAAAGTGGTGAATTTGTTCCCCTTTCAGCCATTTTGTAGCACGTGCGCCGCATTTGCCCAACCTTTCCATTTTAAGGACGAGAACAATGGCCAAAGTTTCACTGGAAAAAGAAAAAATAAAAATTCTACTTCTAGAAGGTCTACATCCTTCTTCAGTAGAAGTACTTCAAGCCGCTGGTTACACAAATATTGAGTACCACAAAGGCTCACTACCTGAAGATGAACTACTTGAAGCAGTTAAAGATGCTCACTTCATCGGTATTCGTTCTCGCACAAACCTTTCCCAAGAAGTGATTGATGCTGCTGAAAAATTGGTTGCTATCGGTTGTTTCTGTATCGGTACTAACCAAGTAAACCTTGAAGCAGCTGCAAGACGTGGCGTACCTGTCTTCAACGCACCATTCTCAAACACTCGAAGCGTTGCTGAGCTAGTTCTTGGTCAGGTTCTATTGCTGCTACGTGGCATCCCAGAAAAGAATGCTCTTGCGCACCGTGGCATTTGGGAAAAGAGTGCAGACAACTCTTACGAAGCTCGTGGTAAGCGTTTAGGTATTATCGGTTACGGTCACATTGGTACTCAGCTGGGTATCATTGCGGAAAACCTAGGTATGCGCGTTTACTTCTACGATATTGAAAACAAGCTTTCACTGGGTAACGCAACGCAAATTCACACCATGACTGAACTGTTGAACAAGTGTGACGTGATCTCACTACATATTCCAGAGACAAACGAAACCAAGAACATGATGGGTAAAGAAGAGTTCGATCGTATGAAGCCGGGCGCAATCTTTATCAACGCTGCGCGTGGTACTGTGGTAGATATCCCAGCTCTGTGTGGCGCTCTAGATTCTGGTCACTTAGGTGGTGCGGCGATTGACGTATTCCCAACCGAACCAAAAACCAATGCTGACCCATTTGAGTCACCATTGATGCAGTTCGATAACGTGATTCTAACTCCACACGTTGGTGGTTCTACTCAAGAAGCTCAAGAGAACATCGGTGTAGAAGTGGCAGGGAAACTGGCGAAATACTCTGATAACGGTTCAACGCTATCAAGTGTTAACTTCCCAGAGGTATCGCTACCATTGCATACGGGCACATCTCGCCTATTGCACATTCACCAGAACCGTCCAGGCATTCTGACTCAAATCAACACCATCTTCGCAGAAGAAGGCATCAACATCGCAGGTCAGTACCTACAGACTGCCGCTGATATGGGTTACGTAGTGATCGATGTTGAGGCAGACCGCTCTGAAGAAGCACTGCTAAAACTAAAAGAGATCGAAGGCACTATCCGTGCTCGTCTACTTCACTAATCATCGAATTCGATATTAGAAAAACAAAAAGGCTCTCATTGCGAGAGCCTTTTTAGTATTCGGCCTATGGTAGGCAATTAGATCATGATGATCTAATTACTCTTCAAGCTGATAGATCACATTCACACGATCACGAATGGTGATCGTTGAATCTTCATAAGAGTTCGACTCCGTTCTCGCATCCATCGCCATAGAACGCATTAGTACCGGCTGAGAAGACTGTGCGTTGTAATCAACACGCCACACGCCTCCAAGCTCACGCTCAAAACCAGTCGCTAATGATTTAGCTTTTGCTCTTGCGTCTTTGATTGCTTCTAAACGCGCTTGCTCTTGATATTTCGCTTGGTCACGCACTTGCAATTGGATGTTATCGATCTGATTAATCCCTTGAGCAATGGCAATGTCCATATACTCATTAAGATTCGACAAATCCTTAACTTCAACCGTCACATTACGCGAAGCTCGGTAACCGACTAACTCCGGCCTACCGTCTTTCGGGTAGTGATATTGAGGCGCTAGGTACAGGTTAGAGCTATGAACACTCGCCTCATCAACCCCAGCTTTATGCAGCTTATTAAGGAAGCTCGTCACCACTTTATCAACGGTGATCTTTGCTTGCTCTGCGGTCATCGTTGACTCTACAACTCTGACTGAAAATGTCGCCATATCTGGCGTCGCCACCACTTCACCGTAACCGGTCGTCGAAATGTGTGGAAAAGATGGCGAATTAGCCAGTGCTGTGAAACTTACAGCACTCAGAGCAGCTGTAAGAGTAAGAGAGGTTGCTAACATCTTTGGTACAAACTTCATGGGGGGAGACCTATGCTAAACAAATGTCTTTTCATCATAGAGTAATTTGCCGTTTATCCAATCTAGACGCCGCACTTCTAACAGAACTTTGACGCTGAAAAAACCACCAGCTTACTGTGGTAAATGTTCGTGAGCAAAACTCAAAATCGCTTGTGAGATCTCTTTAAGTACCCCACTTTCAAGCTGCCAATGGTGCCAGTAAATCCGATAGGACAATAAAAAACCGGGCGTAATATCAATCAACGAACCTGATTCTAGCTCCTCGATGATCTGTAACCTTGGAATCAAACAGTAGGCAACACCCGACAATGCCAAACGCACAAATGCTTCAGAGCTGCCAACTGTATGGTTGATGACACTATCTCTAGGCACGTTAAAGTGATCATGCAGAAACTTCTTATGAAGGTCATCATATTGATCATAAGACACTGCTGGAGCTTTTCTCAATGTGGTGTAGTTGACCCCTTCCGAGAAGTAACGTTTATGAAAGTCTGGACTCGCCACACACACATAATCCATACGACCAAGGTAGTCGGCACTGCAACCTGGAATCGCTTGAGACTCCAAACTAATTGCACCTGCAACTTCACCACTTTTTATCTTCTCTATGGTTCTCGATTCACCATGGATAGCGAGGTTCAATTCCACTTGGCGCGACTTCATCACATCCGACAAAGCTGGCAGTAACCAAGTTGCTAAGCTATCCGCGTTGGTAGCAATAGATATTGATAGAGGTTGATTACCATCTTCATTCATCAGCTCGGGAACCAGTTCATGCTCCAGCAAACGGACTCGGCGATATAAGCCTAGTAACTTTTTACCAGCCGGGGTTGGCCTAGGTGGATTTTCCCTTACCAAGGCTGGTTGAGCGAGCCACTTTTCTAGCTGTTTAATGCGCTGCGATACTGCTGATTGGGAGATATATAACTGCTCTGCAGCCCTTTCGAAGCTACGTTGTTTCACCACAGCATCCAGCGCTTCTATCCACTTATAATCCAATCCACGCATCAATTTGCTTCCTTTTTAAGCTAACTCACCCCCCACATTAGCAACTCTAATAATAGATTAAAATCATTAATTATACTTATTTTAAGGGTCGGAGTATCTTCGCCATATAGCACGTAAATATCGTTAAATAAGTGGAGGTTAAAATGAGTTTTTGGGTTTTATTACAAGGTTTTGGTCTAGGGGCAAGCATGATTATCCCTATTGGCGCTCAGAATGCGTACGTCCTAAATCAAGGGATAAAACGCAATCACCATTTAACCACAGCAACAATTTGTAGCTTGCTCGACACCCTATTTATCTCGCTAGGCATTTTTGGTGGTGGCGCTATCTTGTCGCAAAATGAAGTCCTGCTCACTTCAGTGACACTAGGTGGTATCGCTTTCCTGACTGTCTATGGTTTGTTGTCACTGCGGAGTGCTTTTAAAGCACCATCAGACAAGGAATCAAAAGGTGAAATATTGGCTCGTGGTAAACGTACTGTCATCCTAGGAGCATTGGCAGTTACAGTATTAAACCCACACCTCTATTTGGATACTGTTGTGATTCTTGGTTCCATCGGTGGGCAATTTGAAGGCAATGATAGAATCGCGTTTGCTATCGGGACCATCTTGGCATCATTTGTTTGGTTTTACTCGCTCTCACTGGGTGCTGCAAAACTTGGTCCAACGCTATCTAAACCAAGTGTTAAGAAAGGGATTGATATCGCTGTTGCGACCATGATGTTTGCTATCGCAGCGGTACTCGCCAATGGACTTATTGAGCAGTATTGGTAGAAGTCGTTTGAAAATATAAGCTCCAAGAAAAAAGGCGGATAACCTAAGTTATCCGCCTTTTTATTCAACTTGTCGAAGCTTTATTAGCCCTCAACTTTGTTCATGTGAACATCCATTTGTGGGAATGGGATTTCGATACCTTCTTTATCCAAGCCTTCTTTGATTGCTTGCATTAGGTCGAAGTAAACATTCCAGTACTCAGCAGTGCTAACCCATGGGCGAACCACGAAGTTAACTGAAGAGTCAGCTAGCGTGTGAACACCAACTTGAACACCAGGTTCTTTCAATACACGCTCGTCAGATTCACAGATCTTAGTCAAAAGTTCTTTGGTCTTTTGTAGATCTGCACCGTAAGAAACACCGATCATTAGGTCGATACGACGTGTCGCATGACGAGAGTAGTTAGTGATTGGGCTGCCGATAACGCTGCCGTTTGGTACGACAACCATTTTGTTATCAGGCGTTGTTAGAACCGTTTGGAAGATTTGAATCGAATCAACTGAACCTGCAACACCGCCAATTTCTACGTAATCACCAGATTTAAATGGGCGGAATGCAACGATAAGTACGCCTGCTGCAAAGTTCGATAGTGAGCCTTGTAGTGCAAGACCAACGGCTAAACCAGCGGCACCAATTACCGCAACGACAGACGCAGTTTGAACACCAAGGCGACCAAGAGCTGCAATCAGAACGATAACAAACAACAAGTAACGAACTAAACCATGGATGAACTCAACAACCGCTCGGTCCATCTTTTTCTTCTGAAGAACCTTAGCCACACTGTTCGCTACAGCTTTTACGATTAGGTTACCAATAAACAGAATAACCAGCGCAGATATAATGTTTACCCCGTACTGAATAAACAAATCTGAGTTATCCGTTAACCACTGTTCTGCGTTTGAAAGACCATCCACAAGCGGGGTCTCAATCGCTGTAGAACTCTCAGCCATAATGTGCATCCTCTATGTAATATGCTATGAGCTAAACTGCCTTAAACCAAGCCTTACCATTTAACCGCCACCTTTAGTTTATGTAATTAAATCATAACGTTAACGTAAAAACTTGCTAAGTCCTTTTTACGAAACAGAGTGTCTACCCCTGTTTTTCGGCACGATATCCTATCTTTGACAGATTGCAAAGTCATATTTATGTAAGCCTTTGAATAAACGAAGCTTACGCATAAACACAAATACCGATAACTAAAAGACTACGAAATTTATTCACCACACGCTAGGTTTTTCACATAAATAATACAACTTTTTATCAGACATAAAAAAACCCGCTCAATGAGCGGGTTTTTAAAACTTAGAGAGTACTTAATTCAAAGAATTATAGTACGTCTACAGCGTTAAGGTCAGCGAATGCTTTCTCAAGACGAGTAACCATAGAAGCTTGACCAGCACGTAGCCATACGCGTGGATCGTAGTACTTCTTGTTTGGTGCATCTTCACCAGTTGGGTTACCGATTTGACCTTGTAGGTAGTCACGGTTTTCCGCTTCGTATGCACGGATACCATCCCATGTAGCCCACTGAGTATCAGTATCGATGTTCATTTTGATAACACCGTAGCCGATAGACTCTTGGATTTCTGCTTCAGTAGAACCAGAACCACCGTGGAATACGAAGTTTAGAGCGTTAGGTGCAATACCAAACTTCTCTGCACAGTATGCTTGAGAGTCACGTAGGATAGTTGGAGTTAGAACAACGTTACCTGGCTTGTATACACCGTGTACGTTACCGAAAGATGCAGCGATAGTGAAACGTGGGCTAACAGCGCTTAGTTTCTCGTATGCGTAAGCAACGTCTTCTGGAGAAGTGTAAAGCTCAGATGCATCCATATCAGAGTTATCAACGCCGTCTTCTTCACCACCAGTACAACCAAGTTCGATCTCGATTGTCATGTTCATTTTAGCCATGCGCTCTAGGTACTTAGCACATGTTTCGATGTTCTCTTCTAGAGACTCTTCAGAAAGGTCTAGCATGTGAGAAGAGAATAGAGGCTTACCAGTTTGAGCGAAGAACTCTTCACCAGCGTCTAGTAGACCGTCGATCCATGGAAGTAGTTTCTTAGCAGCGTGGTCAGTGTGTAGAATAACTGGAACACCGTAAGCTTCAGCTACAGCGTGTACGTATTTAGCACCAGCTACAGCACCAAGGATTTGTGCACCTTGACCTTCAAGTTTAACGCCTTTACCTGCGAAGAATGCAGCGCCACCGTTAGAGAACTGAACAACTACTGGAGATTTAACTTTAGCAGCTGCTTCTAGTACTGCGTTTACAGAGTCAGTACCAACAACGTTTACAGCAGGAAGAGCAAATTTGTTTTCTTTTGCTACTTCAAATACTTTCTGTACGTCATCGCCAGAAATCACACCAGGTTTTACAAAATCGAAGATCTTAGACATGGAAATAGTCCTATTTATTCTATCGTTTTAAGATTAAAAAACTTAAGTTTAAAAACTTGCAATCGTTTGCTCACAACTTATGCCATTCTAGCAAAAAAGTGTGATATGCAGCAAACGTTAAAAGGCGAGATTCGCATCTCGCCTTTCTAAATCAATTATGCTTTAGCACGCTCTTCAAGCATTGCTACTGCAGGAAGTACTTTACCTTCAACGAACTCAAGGAAAGCGCCGCCGCCAGTAGAGATGTAAGAAACGTCAGCTTTGATACCGAACTTGTCGATAGCTGCTAGCGTGTCACCACCACCTGCTACAGAGAAACCTGCAGACTCAGCGATTGCTTTAGAAATACCAGCAGTACCCGCTTCGAAGTTCTTGAATTCGAATACGCCCACAGGGCCGTTCCAAAGGATAGTTTTTGCGTTGCCGATGATTTCAGCTAGAGCAGCAGTTGAATCTGGACCTAGGTCGAAGATCATGTCGTCGTCTGCAACTTCAGAAACGTGCTTGATTTCAGCTTCTGCGTTCTCGTCGAATGCTTTCGCACATGCAACGTCAGTTGCTACTGGAATAGCACACTCTTTCATTAGTTTTTGAGCAGTTTCAACTAGGTCTGCTTCGTATAGAGACTTACCTACGTTGTGGCCTTCAGCAGCGATGAACGTGTTCGCGATACCACCACCAACAACAAGTTGGTCAGCAACTTTAGATAGAGACTCAAGAACAGTTAGCTTAGTAGAAACTTTAGAACCACCAACGATAGCAACTAGTGGACGCTCTGGGTTGTCCATTGCTTTACCTAGTGCTTCTAGTTCAGCAGCAAGAAGAGGGCCAGCACATGCTACAGGAGCGTGAGTACCAACACCGTGAGTAGATGCTTGTGCACGGTGAGCCGTACCGAATGCATCCATTACGAAGATGTCACATAGAGATGCGTATGCTTTAGATAGCTCTTCTTCGTTCTTCTTTTCGCCTTTGTTGAAGCGAACGTTTTCTAGAACAACTAGTTCACCAGCATTTAGCTCTAGGCCGTTTAGGTAGTCTTTAGCTAGTTTAACTTCGCAGTCTAGTGCGTCGTTTAGGTAGTTAACTACAGGAGCTAGAGAGAACTCTTCGTTGTACTCGCCTTCAGTAGGACGACCAAGGTGAGAAGTAACCATTACTTTTGCACCAGCTTCTAGACAAAGCTTGATAGTTGGTAGAGATGCTAGGATACGTGCATCTGAAGTTACTTTACCGTCTTTTACTGGTACGTTTAGGTCAGCACGGATAAATACGCGTTTACCTGCAAGTTCCAGGTCAGTCATCTTGATCACAGACATGATTTGTCCTCTCAAATTTAAATAAAAATAAAGTTTGGAAACTCAGCAACCCTGCTAAGCCTATAAATTATTCAACTGGTAGTTCTTTAACTACTAGTAATATGTGGACTCTCGTTATTTATTTCAAGCTAAAAAATAAATAATCCGCACATTTGCTCCTAGGTCTTACTTCTTGCCTTCAGAAGCTTGCATTGCAAGAACCGTATCTAGCATTCGGTTCGCAAAGCCCCATTCGTTATCACACCACACTAGCATTTTCACTAAGTGGCCATTGCTCACTCGAGTTTGTGAACCATCAACAATTGCGCTATGGGGATCGTGATTAAAGTCGATGGAAACAAGCGGCGCTTCAGTATAGTCAACTATATTGTGTAATGTACACTGGGATGCATTAACAATGGTTTGATTTACGTCATTAACTTTCACATTTGTATTAATTGTGACACTTAAATCCATCGCTGTTACGTTTACCGTCGGTACACGCACAGATATTGCTTCGAACTTGTTAGAAAATTTCGGGAAGATTCTTTCAATACCTTTATGCAATTTGGTATCGACAGGAATAATGGATTGGCTTGCTGCACGAGTACGGCGAAGATCGCTGTGGTAAGCATCAATAACTTGCTGATCATTCATTGAAGAGTGAATGGTCGTGATGGTGCCTGACTCGATGCCAAAGGCTTCATCAAGAACCTTAATGATAGGCACGATACAGTTAGTAGTACATGAACCGTTAGAAACGATTCTGTGGTCAGCTTCGATAGTATCGTGATTCACGCCGTAGATAATGGTGTTGTCTAAGTCGTTAGCACCCGGGTGAGAAAACAGCACCTTTTTAGCGCCAGCCGCAATATGTGCTAGACCATCAGCTCGACAGCCGTAAACACCGGTACAATCGAGAACGATGTCCACTTCTAGGTCGCGCCAAGGCAACAACTCGATATCAGCAAGGTGCAAAATACGAATCGTATCGAAGTCACCTTTGTCTTCCGCACCGAGGCCATGATGGACATAGATGTGCTCTTGGTCGTTAGAGATCTTCTTACCGAAGCGACCGTGACTGGTATCGTACTGTAATAGGTGAGCCATAGCGTCAGGCTGAGCCAGCTCATTGACAGCTACTACTTTGATTTGTTGGCTTTTGCCACTTTCGTAAACAGCGCGTAATACGTTACGCCCTATTCGTCCAAATCCGTTTATCGCGACTTTTAGCATAGTTCCGTACATCTAACCAAAATTTCGTGCAACAGATAATAACTGAATCCTACCCAAAAGGCATTAGTTGAATAACCCCGTTGATTTAAGACAGGTTAATCTGTTGCTAGTAGAGATAAGCCTAGAAGAAAACGAATCCCAAATACAAAAAAACCGAGCTCAGCGCTCGGTTTTTCTTGCATTTCACTGTTAGCTCGAGGCTAACAATCAATGATTAAGCAAGAAGCTCTTTTGCTGTGTTTACTACGTTTTCAGTAGTGAAACCGAACATCTTGAATAGCTCACCAGCAGGTGCAGATTCGCCGAATGTTGTCATACCGATGATCTTGCCACCGAAGCCAACGTACTTGTACCAGAAGTCAGCGATGCCAGCTTCTACAGCGATACGAGCTGTTACGTCAGATGGAAGTACAGATTCACGGTACTCAGCATCTTGCTTATCGAATGCGTCAGTTGCAGGCATAGATACTACACGTACTTTCTTGCCTTCAGCTGTCAGTTCAGCCGCAGCGTTAACCGCTAGCTCAACTTCAGAACCTGTAGCGATAAGGATTAGCTCTGGCTTGCCTTCACAATCTTTTAGGATGTAACCACCCTTCGCGATGTTCGCTACTTGCTCTTCGCTACGCTCTTGCTGTGCAAGGTTTTGACGAGAGAAGATTAGAGACGTTGGACCGTCTTTACGTTCGATAGCCAGTTTCCAAGCTACTGCAGACTCAACTTGGTCACATGGACGCCATGTGCTCATGTTTGGAGTTAGACGTAGAGAAGCCATTTGCTCAACTGGTTGGTGAGTTGGGCCATCTTCGCCAAGACCGATAGAGTCGTGCGTGTAAACTTGAATGTTCTGAACTTTCATCAGAGCAGCCATACGCATTGCATTACGAGCGTATTCCATAAACATTAGGAAAGTAGCGCCGTATGGCACGAAACCACCGTGCAGAGCGATACCGTTCATGATAGCCGTCATACCGAATTCACGTACACCGTAGTGGATGTAGTTACCAGAGAAGTCATTTGCTTCTAGAGACTTAGAACCAGACCACATTGTTAGGTTAGAAGGTGCTAGGTCAGCAGAGCCGCCCATGAATTCTGGAAGCATTTGACCGAACGCCTCTAGAGCATTTTGAGATGCTTTACGTGAAGCGATGTTTGCAGGGTTAGCTTGAAGGTCAGCAATGATTGCGTTTGCTTTCTCTTCCCACTGTGCTGGAAGCTCACCGTTAGTACGACGTTTGAATTCTGCTGCTAGCTCAGGGTAAGCCGCTGCGTATGCGTCAAACTTCGCGTTCCATGCCGCTTCTTTTGCTGCGCCCGCTTCTTTCGCATTCCACTCAGCAGCGATATCTGCAGGGATCTCGAAAGGACCGTGTTCCCAACCAAGCGCCGCTTTAGTTGCTGTAATTTCATCAGCGCCTAATGGAGCACCGTGGCAGTCGTGTGTACCCGCTTTGTTTGGAGAACCAAAACCGATGATAGTTTTAGTACAGATAAGTGACGGACGAGGGTCAGCTTTAGCCGCTTCGATAGCTGCGTTGATTGCTTCAGGATCGTGACCGTCTACTGCTGGAATTACGTGCCAGCCGTATGCTTCAAAACGCTTAGGTGTATCGTCAGAGAACCAACCTTCCACTTCGCCATCGATAGAGATACCGTTGTCATCCCAGAAAGCAACCAGCTTACCAAGACCTAGCGTACCAGCTAGTGAACATGCTTCGTGAGAGATACCTTCCATCAGACAGCCATCACCCATGAATGCATAAGTGTAGTGGTCTACGATGTCGTGGCCTTCTTTGTTGAACTGTGCAGCCAGTGCTTTCTCTGCCATTGCCATACCAACAGCGTTAGTGATGCCTTGACCTAGAGGACCCGTCGTTGTCTCGATACCAGGAGCGTAACCGTACTCTGGGTGACCAGGAGTCTTAGAGTGCAGTTGACGGAAGTTTTTCAGATCTTCAATTGAAAGCTCGTAGCCTGCAAGGTGAAGCAGAGAGTAAATCAACATTGAACCATGGCCGTTAGACAGGATAAAACGGTCGCGGTCAGCCCACTCTGGGTTTGCTGGGTTGTGGTTCAAGTGGCCACGCCAAAGAACTTCAGCGATGTCAGCCATACCCATAGGTGCGCCTGGGTGGCCTGAATTTGCTTGTTGAACACCGTCCATGCTAAGTGCGCGGATTGCATTGGCTAGATCTTTACGAGAAGGCATGTCTGCTCCTGGATACATAAGCGATTTAAAAAAGAGATAGTGCTAATGTTTTCATTTTAATTAGCGCGGGTATTCTCTCAAACGAATATTGCGACTGCAAACGTTTTACTGGCATTTTAACGGTCATTTTTCGCAATTTTCGAACATTTACATCACTTGTCAGCCGCTTATCTCAACCAACACGCAAACGTTTAGTTATGGCATATCATAAAAAAGAGCTTGTAATTCGACCGCTGGAATTTAGAATAGACGTCTAGATGTAGAAACACCTACAAAATATACTGTATTTAATGGCGGCGCTTCCTAGCTTGCGACGCCATGAACTATTTACACCAAAAACTAAAAGTGGAGCTCTCATGGCTAAGCACCTATTCACTTCTGAATCTGTTTCAGAAGGTCATCCAGATAAAATTGCAGACCAAATCTCTGATGCTGTTCTTGATGCCATCTTAGAACAAGATCCAAAAGCACGTGTTGCTTGTGAGACTTACGTAAAAACCGGCATGGTTATGGTTGGCGGTGAAGTAACAACTTCTGCATGGGTTGATATCGAAGAGATCACTCGTGAAACCGTTCGTGAAATTGGTTACGTTCACTCTGATATGGGCTTTGACGCTGACTCTTGTGCCGTTCTAAACACAATTGGTAAGCAGTCTCCAGACATCAACCAAGGTGTTGATAAAGCAGACCCGAAAGAGCAAGGCGCAGGCGACCAAGGCATCATGTTTGGTTACGCGACTAACGAAACTGAAATCCTAATGCCAGCTCCAATCACTTACTCTCACCTTCTTGTTAAAAAGCAAGCTGAAGTACGTAAGAGCGGCAAGCTAGACTTCCTTCGTCCAGATGCGAAATCTCAGGTTACTTTCCAGTACGACCAAGGTAAGATCGTTGGTATCGATGCTGTTGTTCTTTCTACTCAACACTGTGATTCAGTAACAACACCTGACCTACGTGAAGCGGTAATGGAAGAGATCATCAAGCCAGTACTTCCTTCAGAGTGGATCAACAAAGACACTAACTTCTTCATCAACCCAACAGGCCGTTTCGTAATCGGTGGCCCAATGGGTGACTGTGGTCTAACTGGTCGTAAGATCATCGTTGATACCTACGGCGGCGCAGCTCGTCACGGTGGCGGTGCATTCTCTGGTAAAGATCCATCAAAGGTTGACCGTTCTGCAGCTTACGCAGCACGCTACGTTGCGAAAAACATCGTTGCCGCTGGTATGGCTGACCGTTGTGAGATTCAACTGTCTTACGCTATCGGTGTTGCTGATCCAACATCAATCATGGTTGAAACGTTCGGTACTGAGAAAGTAGCGCACGAAATCATCATTGAAGCAGTTCGTCAAAACTTCGACCTACGTCCATACGGTCTTCAAGAGATGCTGAACCTTCTTCAGCCTATCTACAAGCAGACTGCAGCATACGGTCACTTCGGTCGTGAAGAGTTCCCTTGGGAAGCGACTGACAAAGCAGCAATCCTTGCTGACTTCGCTGGCCTAAAATAATTTAGCCACTGCGATTTGTTTCTTTAAAGCCCTTACTGCTTAGTAAGGGCTTTATTTTTATGTACTTACCGAACCTTCACTAGCTACTTCTTTCTCTAACGCCCTTCTTTACCGTTAACCACTAAGTATAAAAAGCCGCTGATAATTTGTGTTTTCTAACACTACTGACAATAGTTAAGGTAACTCCTAAGCGATCAAGCTCACATTTAACTTAAATTAATTCAGTCTGATAACGCTCGTTAAATGCACGCTAGAACAAAAACTGGGATGACAATGAGCAATTTAGCTCAACACCATAACTCTCACACAAGCCACACCGATGAGCCTTATGGAATTATAACTAGGACGTTATTTAACTAGGGGGATCTATGCCTCGTACCGCGCACCCATCCGAACTGAACGATAAAAAACACAAGGTCAGCGATAAGGATTACGCTCGCACCATTCCTTGCAACCAAATCAGTATTTCCGCACCCTTTCATTGGTTGTCGCTTGCTCTGCATGACTTAGTAAGAATGCCATTAATCAGCGCATTTTACGGTTTGTGCTTTATGGGAGCGGCAATCGCCATTGTTCAACTTGTCCAATGGCAAGGAACACACTTGGTGGTGATGCCAAGCTTAATTGTGTACATGCTGATAGGACCTTTTCTTGCTCTGGGCTTGTATGACGCAGCCTGGGAAAGAGAAAAAGGGCACAACGCCAGCCTATTCCATTCAATGAAAGCCATTACTCGCAACTCGACTCACCAGTGGGCCTTTGCGATTGTATTAATGGTCGCGATGATATTCTGGATGCGTATCGCCGCTCTATTGCACGCTTTGTATCCATCTGTACAAGGCGCACCATTAGCAGAGTTTGCGCCCTTCTTGATCACGGGTTCTGTCATTGGATTTGTTATCGCCAGCCTAATCTTCAGCATCTCGGCATTTTCTATTCCATTGATGATGGAGAGACGCGTGGATGTGATGAGCGCAATCTTCACCAGCTTCAATGCCGTGAAATCCAACATCCCTGCAATGGTGGTGTGGGCAAGTATTATTTGTGCCGGTATTCTGGTGGGCTTTGCAACCTACGGCATTGGTATGATCGTCACCATGCCGCTACTTGGTTATGGTACATGGCATGCTTATCACGAAATCATCAAGAAAAAACATCACGTCTAAATAGTCGCCAGACTAACGAGCAATGTTATGATGAGACCTCAGCTACAGTGCTGAGGTCTTTTTTTGGAGTTAACAAAGTTTGTCTTACACCCCGCAACAGCACAGAGCAAATAAGAAACTGGCCGAATGCCTAGCTATCGCCAACCAGCATTTCTCTCGTGAATTTCCCTCCCCAACGATCACTTACAAGCTAAGAGGCAAAGCGGCGGGAAAAGCCTACCTTCAACTCAATGAGATTAAACTCAATCCGGTTCTATTCACCGAAAACGAAGACGCCTTCATCAACGAGGTATTACCCCATGAGCTTGCACACCTGATCACTCACCAAGTGTTTGGGCGAGTGAGACCTCATGGAAATGAATGGAAATACGTAATGGAAAAGGTATTCAACGTGCCAGCCAAAACAACTCATAGCTTTGAGGTTTCCTCTGTGCAAGGAAAGACCTTTGAGTATCGCTGTGCCTGCACGGTTTACTCACTTTCCATAAGACGCCATAACAAGGTATTGCGTAACCAATCAAGCTATCGCTGCCAACAGTGCAATCAAACCTTATCCTTCACAGGCACACAACTCAGCTAGTGCTCTCAACCGGCGCTAGCTTTCTTTTATAGCGTTCTCCCTCTCCAATTTAGAAAACTGTACTCAATAGAGTTAGTGATAGAAATGTAATGGAGAAATCCATCCTTTGAGTGCTAGACTGATGTTTATCATACTTTTATCAGTCTTTTTCTATGCAAAAAATCACTCCCAAAGCATTTGGCCTATCAGTGTCTTTTTACTTAACGATAGTATTTGGCCTACTGGTAACCCAAAGCGTTTCTGCCGCTCCGCCCAGTTCATTTTCCAAAGCCAAAAAAGAAGCGGTGAAGATTTACCTTGATCACCCAACGTCATTTTATTGTGGCTGTGACATAACATGGAAAGACAAAAAGAAAGGCATTCCAGACCTTGATGGCTGTGGCTATCAAGTGCGAAAGCAGCAAAAACGTGCCAGTCGAATTGAGTGGGAACATGTGGTTCCCGCTTGGCAATTCGGCCACCAGCGTCAATGCTGGCAAGATGGCGGGCGTAAAAACTGTACCCGCAATGATAAAGTATTCAAATCCATGGAAGCCGATCTTCACAACTTGACGCCGGCGATTGGTGAGGTTAACGGAGATCGCTCCAACTACAATTTCAGCCAGTGGAATGGTATGGATGGAGTAAGTTATGGTCAGTGTGAAATGCAGGTCAACTTCAAGCAACGTAAAGTAATGCCGCCAGACAGAGCGAAAGGCTCTATCGCACGAACTTATCTGTACATGAGCCAAGAGTACGGTTTTAAGCTATCGAAACAACAAACCAACCTGATGATGGCCTGGAATAAACAGTTCCCTGTCAACGAATGGGAATGTACTCGTGATGAGCGTATCTTTGCCATTCAAGGGAATCACAACCCGTTTGTTTACCAAGCTTGCAAATAACACTTATTGCATCACAGCAACATTCAACAGAGTAGTCTCACCCAAGAGTTTCAGAATTGCCCCTGAAACTCTTGCTCTACCCTTGTTTTTTCAACTAAAAGCATCCATGTTAGGCAGAGACAAAATACCCTAATGACACTATTTATAGGTTTACCAGCATGAGAATCCCTCGTATCCATCACCCTGAACTCATTCACCAGTTAGGTTCACTCGCTTTAGGCGAAGATGCCGCGGGTCATGTTGGTCGTGTCCTTCGTATGAAAGAAGGTCAAGAAGTTCTTCTTTTTGATGGCAGCGGCGCTGAATTTCCAGCGACAATCACTGAAGTATCAAAGAAGAATGTCACTGTTGACGTGACTGAGCGTATCGAGCGCAGCAGTGAATCTCCATTAGACTTACACTTGGGACAAGTGATCTCACGTGGTGACAAAATGGAGTTCACGATCCAAAAGTCGGTAGAGCTTGGTGTAAACACCATCACACCTCTGATTTCAGAACGCTGCGGCGTTAAACTGGATGCTAAACGCTTCGAGAAAAAACTCGCCCAGTGGCAAAAAATTGCTATCGCAGCATGTGAACAGTGCGGTCGTAATACAGTTCCAGTGATTCGCCCTATCATGCAACTTGAAGAGTGGTGTAGCGAACCTAGTGAAGCATTAAAGCTGAACCTGCACCCTCGCGCAAAATACTCAATTAATACCCTTCCAGAACCTATCAGTAAGGTACGCCTATTGATCGGCCCTGAAGGTGGCTTGTCTGCTGAAGAGATCGGCATGACAGAACAATACAAATTTGAAGAGACGCTACTCGGCCCACGTGTACTTCGTACCGAAACAGCAGCTCTAACCGCAATTACTGCCTTACAAGTCCGTTTTGGCGATCTAGGCTAGGAGAAAAAAATGATCAAACTTGGCATCGTAATGGATCCAATTTCATCCATTAACATCAAAAAAGACTCTAGCTTTGCCATGATGCTTGAAGCTCAGCGTCGTGGTTACGAAATCCATTACATGGAAATGAATGATCTACACTTAGATCAAGGCGTAGCGATTGCAGACACTAAAGTCGTTGAGCTAAAAGAAGATCCAAATGGCTGGTATGAATTCAAGTCAGAGCAAACTATCGCGCTATCTGATTTAGATGCAGTGCTGATGCGTAAAGATCCTCCGTTTGATACTGAGTACATCTACGCAACCTACATTCTTGAGCGTGCTGAAGAAAATGGCGCACTGATCGTAAACAAACCACAAAGCCTACGTGACTGTAACGAGAAGCTATTCACAGCGTGGTTCCCTGAGCTAACACCAACTACTATCGTGACTCGTAAAGCGGAGAAAATTAAAGAATTCCGCGAGAAGCATGGTGATGTGATCCTTAAGCCACTTGATGGTATGGGTGGTGCATCGATCTTCCGCGTAAAAGAAGGCGATCCAAACGTATCAGTGATTATCGAGACACTGACTAACCATGGCCAAAACTACGCGATGGCACAAACTTTTGTTCCTGACATCAGCAACGGTGACAAGCGTATTCTTGTAGTTGATGGCGAACCAATGCCTTACTGTCTAGCTCGTATTCCAGCTAAAGGCGAAACTCGAGGTAACCTTGCAGCTGGCGGTACTGGTGAAGCGCGTCCTCTCAGTGACACAGACTGGGCGATCGCAAGAGCCGTTGCTCCTGCGCTAAAAGAAAAAGGTCTAATCTTCGTTGGCCTAGACGTTATCGGTGATAAGCTAACTGAAATCAACGTAACAAGCCCTACATGTATCCGCGAAATTGAAGCCGCTTTCGATATCTCGGTAACGGGCAAGTTAATGGATGCAATTGAGCGTCGCGTTAACGCAAAATAACCTAAGCTAAAAGAAAGCCCTAGCGCTTCACACATACGTCTTAGGGATAGAATGAGCGGCTTTACGCCGCTCTTTTCCTTTATTGGTGACACACTGGCAGGAGGCTCTATGAACCTAACGAACCACTTTTTGGTCGCTATGCCCGGGATGAAAGATCCGTACTTTCAAAACTCGGTAATCTACCTCTGTGAACACAACGAGGAAGGTGCGATGGGGTTAATGATAAACGCTCCTATCGATGTCACTGTCGGCAGTATGCTTAAACAAGTTGAGGTTGAGTCTGAACAACCAAAACAGAATCAAGCTAGCCTCGATAAGCCAGTATTAAATGGTGGACCGGTTGCTGAAGACCGTGGGTTTATTCTGCACAAACCTAAAGGCAGCTATCAATCAAGCATCAGCATGACCGACCAAATCTCGGTAACGACCTCAAAAGATATTTTAATGGTGTTAGGCACTGAAGATGAGCCGATGCACTACTTGGTCGCCCTTGGCTATGCAGGTTGGGAACCCGGCCAACTAGAAACCGAGCTAACGGAAAACTCATGGTTAACCGTTGAAGCGGACCCGAAAGTCATCTTTGATACGCCAATTTCAGAGCGCTGGAAAGTTGCGGTACAAATGTTAGGTATCAACGCCGCGCAGCTTTCGTCTGACGCTGGTCACGCCTAACCTCAAAACAGAAACACTCAAACACAGATAAATTTGGAAGCCCCATGTCACGAACAATTATGGCATTTGATTACGGTACAAAAAGTATCGGCAGCGCGATTGGACAAGAAATCACTGGCACAGCAAGCCCTTTAAAAGCGTTTAAAGCTAAAGACGGTATCCCGAACTGGGACGACATCGAAAAACAGATTAAAGAGTGGCAACCAAATCTTATCGTCGTCGGGCTACCTACCGATCTTCACGGTCGTGACCTAGAAACCATCACGCCTAGAGCTAAAAAGTTTGCTAACCGCTTAAAAGGCCGTTTTGGTGTTGATGTTGAGCTGCATGACGAAAGGTTATCGACCGCCGAAGCAAGAGCCGACCTCTTTGACATGGGTGGCTACAAAGCATTAAGTAAAGGGAATGTCGATAACCAGTCCGCAGTTGTCATTCTCGAAAGCTGGTTTGAAGCACAATATTCTTAACGAAAATTAAGTGAGCAAAAAGCAATCTAATTTGTGATCCCGCACGAATTTCGCGCCGTAAAGACGGTGCAATTCATTAATAGGTAAGTGGGAGTTCACATGAAAATTTATCTAGCAATCTTCGCCGCTCTAGCTATAACTGCATGTAGTTCAATGGGTGGTGGTTCAGCAGGTTACGATGGTCAGCAATATCCAACAAAAATCAAATTAGAGAAAGAGCGCGGTTACTCAGGTGACAACGGCAGATTTGCTAATCACTAGCTATACAGTTCTAAAAAACCCGCTGCAGAGCGGGTTTTTATTTATACAAAGCAAGATTCCTATAGACGCCTAGCATTTAATCCATATCAATCTTCACGCCAGATAAAGATCCATTACCGTAATCACCATCACCTCGTCTGGTTTTAAGCATTAAGCGTAAGTCATTAGCCGAATCGGCGCTGTGGAACGCATCTTCTTCGCTAATCTTTCCTGCTACGACCAAATCATACAAAGCTTGATCAAAAGTCTGCATGCCGACTTCTTTCGATTTTGCCATCGTTGCTTTTAACTCGTGTAACTCACCGCGGCGAATCAAATCAGATACGCGTGGGCTGTTGAGTAGAATCTCAAACACACCATGGCGCCCACTGCCATTTTTATCTCTGATTAACTGCTGAGCAACCACACCACGCAGGTTCATCGACAGATCAAACAGGAACTGCTCTTTCTGCTCTTTCGGCACCAAGTGGAGAATACGCTCTAGCGCTTGGTTGGCATTATTCGCGTGTAAAGTTGCCATACACAGGTGACCCGTCTCAGCAAAGGTCATCGCATATTCCATGGTTTCACGGCTACGGATTTCACCAATCAGAATCATATCTGGCGCTTGGCGTAATGAGTTCTTTAGTGCGACTTCATAACTCTCAGTATCAAGCCCAACTTCGCGCTGAGTCACGATACATTTCTTGTGCTCGTGAACAAATTCAATCGGGTCTTCAACCGTCAAGATATGCCCCGAGCGATTGGTATTGCGATAGCCTGTCATTGCGGCCATTGAGGTCGACTTACCAGAGCCTGTCGCCCCAACCACCAGCACGAGTCCACGTTTAGCGATAGACAAGTCCTGTAGTACATCAGGAAGCTTTAATTGTTCAAAGGTCGGGATGTTGGTCTCGATGCGTCGAATTACCGCACCAGGTAGTTCTCGCTGAAAGAACGCACTAACACGAAAACGACCAAAATCGCGCACAATCGCAAAGTTAGCCTCGCGTGTTTGCTGATATTCATCACGTCGTTCTTGATCCATCATCGCATCAAGTAATTGAGCGACCTGAGCTGAATTCAGCTTCTCGCCTTGCGGTCGCAGCTCACCATCGACACGGAACAAAACCGGCGCATCAACCGTGATGTAAAGATCGGACGCTTTTTGAGAAAGCATTCCTTCAAGGATTTGATTCAATTCCATTGTGTGCACCTTGATTAGAACATTGAGGTTTCAATTTCGATCTTTTTCTCGACCTCTTCCGAGTCAACCAAGCCTTGGGCCATCAGCTGCTTCGCATTTTGCTCCATAGTTTGCATGCCATGTGCCGCACCCGTTTGAATGATCGAATACATCTGAGCGACTTTATCTTCACGAATCAAGTTTCTGATCGCCGGTGTCGCCATCATGATTTCATGACAAGCCACACGCCCACCACCGACACGCTTTAATAGTTTCTGTGCAATCACCGAGCGTAATGATTCAGACAACATCGAGCGAACCATGTCTTTATCGCTACCAGGGAAAACATCAATGATACGGTCAATCGTTTTTGCTGCTGAACTGGTATGTAAAGTACCAAAAACCAAGTGACCAGTTTCTGCAGCCGTAAGCGCTAAACTAATGGTTTCTTGGTCACGCAGTTCACCAACAAGGATAACGTCAGGGTCTTCACGTAACGCACTGCGCAGCGCCGCTTTAAAGCTATGAGTATCACGATGAACCTCACGCTGGTTCACTAGGCACTTATTGTTGGTGTGAACAAATTCAATCGGGTCTTCTATGGTGAGAATATGCTTATTGTGGTTACGGTTTACGTAATCGACCATCGCCGCAAGAGTGGTTGATTTACCAGAACCTGTAGGGCCTGTCACTAGCACTAGACCCTTTTCAAAATTAGCAATCTTTTCAAAGATATCAGGAGCGCCTAACTGTTCTAACGTCGGAATCTCGACAGGGATAGTACGAAAGACAGCTGAGCAACCACGGGATTGGTTAAAAGCGTTAACACGGAAACGACCGACATTGGGTAATTCAAAAGAGAAGTCGACTTCCAGTTTTTCCTCGAACTCACCGCGCTGTGAGTCGCTCATGATCTCAAAAACTAAACGGTGTACATCAGCATGACTCAAAGCTGGTATTCCAAGCTTCCTTACTTCACCATCTATACGTACCATTGGAGATACACCCGCAGAAAGATGTAGATCTGACGCGTTATGCTTTACACTAAAATCTAGTAACTCAGTGATATCCATTTATTTTCCCTTAAGTAAAGTCAGCTATGAGTAGTATTCAACAAAACATCGAACAAATCACCTCACAGATTCGTAGCGCTGAGCAAAAGTGCGGACGAGCTCCAGAGTCCGTACAACTTTTAGCCGTCAGCAAAACTAAACCGATTGATGCGATTCTAGAAGCCGCGCTCGGAGGCCAAGTTGCCTTTGGTGAAAACTATGTTCAAGAAGGTGTCGATAAAGTAAAACACTTTTCAGAACAACATTCTAACCTAAATTTGGAATGGCACTTTATTGGTCCAATCCAGTCAAATAAAACTCGCCCTATTGCAGAAAGCTTCGCATGGGTACATTCCATCGATCGCGATAAGATCGCTCAGAGACTGAATGACCAACGTCCAAGCGAGCTTCCCCCTTTGCAAGTGTTAATTCAAGTAAACACCAGTGGTGAAGCGTCCAAGTCTGGCACATCTGAAGAGTCAGTTTTTGCACTAGCAGAGTTGATTTCCTCACTGCCCAACCTCACTTTAAGAGGGGTGATGTCGATTCCTGCAAACGTTTCTGACTATCAATCACAGCTTAGCGCTTTCTCTCAACTGGCAGAGCTTAAAGATAAGCTAGCTGCAAAGTATCCTGATATTGATACCCTTTCGATGGGCATGAGTGGTGATATGGAAGCAGCAGTCGAGGCTGGCAGCACCATGGTTCGTATTGGAACCGCGATTTTCGGTGCTCGTGATTACGCGAAATAGCAACACCTTAACAACCTAAAAAGTATAAGTATTGATACCGCTCCGCTTTCACCGCGTAGCGACACGCTCAGGATTTGATATATGGAACATAAGAACATCGCCTTCATCGGGGCGGGAAACATGGTTCGCTCAATTGTAGCGGGCTTAGTAGCGAGTGGTTACCCAGCGCAAAAGATTACAGCGACAGCACCTTCTGACACCAGAAGAGTACCGTTAGAGCAAGAGTACGGCATCAATACCACCAGCGATAACATTGCCGCAGCAGAGCAAGCAGACGTTGTTGTATTATCAGTGAAGCCACAGATGATGGCTGATGTATGTAAACCCTTACAAAGCATCGGTTTTAGCAACAAACTAGTAATCTCAATTGCCGCAGGTATTAATGCGAATCGACTCAATGAGATGTTAGACTGCCAACTGAACTTGGTGCGTGTGATGCCAAACACGCCATCACTGCTTGGTAAGGGTATGAGTGGCCTTTATGCTGATTCAACTGTTAGCCAATCAGATAAAGACTTTGCATCACAGCTAATGCAAGCTGTAGGTGAAGTGAGCTGGGTTGAACAAGAATCTGGTATCAACAACATCATTGCGGCGGCAGGTAGCGCTCCGGCTTACTTCTTCCTATTTATGGAAGCGATGCAAGCAGAAGCAATCAATCAAGGCTTCGACCAAGAAACAGCCCGTAAATTAGTGCAACAGTCAGCACTAGGTGCGGCAGAGATGGTGGTCGCGAACCCTGACACAGAATTATCAACACTGCGTGAGCAAGTGACTTCAAAAGGCGGCACAACCGCAGAAGCGCTACGCACGTTTAACGAACATCAACTATCAGACATCGTAGCTAAAGCCATGCAAGCGGCAGTCGCTCGAGCTGAAGAGATGGAAAAACTGTTTTAGTACCAACCAAGGTACAAAAGCATTGTGCCGTTTGGGTGGTACCTGAGCGGCAAGTAAATCCGAAAAAGGAAACAATATGAACTCGATGAGCTTTCTGATCTCGACCGTTTTTGATCTTTACATCATGGTTGTGATCTTGCGTATCTGGCTACAAGCATCACGTGCAGATTTCTACAACCCATTCTCACAATTCATCGTAAAAGCGACACAACCAGTTGTTGCACCACTACGCCGAGTTATTCCATCAATCGGCAGCATTGACTTAGCGACAGTCGTTTTCGCTTACGTGCTATGTGTACTTAAGTTCGTCGCTCTGAACCTGATTATCTCTGGTGGCGCGGCAGTGTTCGATATCAGCTTCCTAATCTTTGGCGGACTCTCTCTGATCAAAGCAGCTGGTGGTTTGATTTTCTGGGTACTACTAATCCGTGCAATCCTAAGCTGGGTTAGCCAAGGTCGTAGCCCAATCGAGTACGTGTTCCATCAACTGACTGAGCCTATGCTAATGCCTATCCGTCGCATCCTGCCAGATATGGGTGGTTTCGACCTAAGCGTGTTGGTTCTGTTCATTGTTCTTCAATTTGCGAACTTCCTAATGGGCGACATGATTGGTCCTATTTGGTACCAGCTATAATTCAAGTACGAACATCAGGTACTTTGACGATGCCAAAAGCGGTTTGGGTCGAAGAAGAAGACATTCTCCTTAGGCTCTATATCCAGCCCAAAGCAAGCCGAGACAAAATCGTCGGCTTGCACGGCGAAGAACTAAGAATTGCCATCACTGCACCACCTGTTGATGGCAAAGCCAATGCCCACTTAGCGAAATACCTTGCAAAGCAATTTAAGGTCGCTAAAGGGCAAATTAAAATTGAAAAAGGAGAACTCGGCCGGCACAAACAAGTTCGAATATGCTCGCCAAGCCAAATCCCCACTGAAGTCAAAGCCATCCTATGATGGCTTTTTGCTATTTATTGGAGTCATTATGCGTCTATGGATAACAGCACTACTTACCGCTCTCATTGCCCTGCCAAGCTCAGCAGGACAATTTAAAAACATTAAAGATATCGAGGTTCACTACTCGGCCTTTAACTCGACATTTTTAACGGCTCAAGTCGCTAAACAATACAAGCTCAAGCGAAACGGCTACTCAGCTATTTTAAACATCAGCGTACTAGACAATGCCTCCCTTGGAAAACCTGCGACAACCGCTAAAATAACGGGAACAGCCAAGAACCTGGTGGGCAATACTCGCACGCTTAACTTCCGTAAAATTAAAGAAGGTGATGCCATCTATTACCTTGCAGAGTTCCCTATTACGCACGAAGAAAACATCACGTTTAATATCGATGTTAACGCCGGTTTGAAAGGCACTGGCCCATTACGTTTCACGCAAAAATTCTATACAGAAGAGTAAGCTCACTGTTCTGTTCATTAACTTATTTAGAGCCCCATTCCATGAGTAAGATTGTTTTAGCTACAGGCAACCAAGGCAAAGTCCGCGAGATGGCAGATATTCTGTCTGAGTTCGGTTTTGACGTTGTCGCACAAAGTGAATTTAACGTTTCAGAAGTCGCTGAAACAGGAACAACATTCATTGAAAATGCCATCATTAAAGCCCGTCATGCAGCGAAAGAAACCGGTCTACCAGCAATTGCGGATGACTCTGGTTTAGAGGTGGATTACTTAAATGGCGCGCCAGGAATCTACTCAGCTCGTTATTCAGGAGAAGGCGCTACTGATAAGCAGAACATCGAAAAACTGCTTGATGCTATGCAAGGTGTAGATACTGAAAAGCGTACCGCTCGTTTCCACTGTGTGTTGGTTTTAATGCGTCACGAAAATGATCCGACACCATTGGTATGTCATGGTAAATGGGAAGGAAAAATCCTGATTGAAGAGCACGGTGAGAACGGCTTTGGCTACGATCCTGTATTCTTTGTTCCAGAAGATAACTGTGCATCTGCTGAGCTTGACCCTTCACGAAAAAAGCAACTATCACACCGTGGTAAAGCCCTTGCGTCACTATTCAAAGCACTGAAAGAGCAAGCTCTGTAATGCACAACGCAGCACTCGTTCCACCAGCTCTTAGCCTTTATGTACACATCCCATGGTGTGTACAAAAGTGTCCCTATTGTGATTTCAACTCACACGCTCTGAAAGCCGAGATCCCAGAAAAAGAGTACATCGATGCGCTACTTGAGGATCTCGATACTGATATCGAAAAGTACCAACTCAATGGTGTACCTCGTCCGCTGCATTCGATCTTTATTGGTGGCGGCACTCCAAGCCTGTTCTCTCCAGAAGGTATCGGTCGACTGCTTCAAGGTATTGAGCAACGCATCCCATTCAAACCTGAAATTGAAATCACCATGGAAGCCAACCCGGGCACCATTGAAGCTGAGCGTTTCGCTGGTTACCAAAAAGCAGGGATTACTCGTATATCGGTTGGTGTACAAAGCTTTGAGCAAGAAAAGCTAGAAAGACTGGGCCGTATCCATGGTCAAGATGAAGCGGTCAACGCTGCTCACCTTGCACATAAAATCGGTCTAAACAGCTTTAACCTCGATCTTATGCATGGCTTGCCGGATCAAAGTATCGATCAAGCATTGGCAGATCTAGATAAAGCGATCGAGCTAAATCCGCCACATTTGTCTTGGTACCAGCTAACAATAGAACCTAACACCATGTTCTATTACAAAACGCCAATCCTACCGGACGACGATGATCTCTGGGATATCTTCGAATTAGGCCACAAAAAGCTCGCTGATGCAGGGTATGTGCAATACGAAATTTCAGGCTACAGCAAGCGGGGCTACCAGTGTCAGCACAACCTCAACTACTGGCGCTTCGGCGACTACTTAGGCATTGGCTGCGGCTCTCATGGCAAGCTGAGTTTTGCTGATGGACGAATTATTAGAACGACTAAGGTTAAGCATCCAAGAGGCTACCTAGCGGCTTATCAGAATATGGTGAAGCCTTATATTTCGGATGAATTTGAAGTAGCAAACGAGGACCGCCCTTTCGAATTCTTTATGAACCGTTTCAGGTTAATGGAAGCGTGTCCTAAGCAAGATTTCATTGATACGACAGGTCTTGGTTTTGACGCTGTTCAATCAACGATTGAGTGGGCAAAAGAGCTAGGTTACTTGAACGAAACCGACACTCACTGGCAAATCACAGAAAAAGGGAAACTTTTCCTCAACGATTTGCTGGAAGCCTTCATGGCCGAGGAAGACGAATAGTTTGAGATTCGAGATTCGAGATTCGAGATTCGAGATTCGAGATTCGAGATTCGAGATTCGAGATTCGAGATTCGAGATTCGAGATTCGAGATTCGAGATTCGAGAAAAATGATAAAAGGGTTGGCTTTAGGGTCAACCCTTTTTATTGGAAGAGTCTTTCTCGAAGCGAAGCGCTCTATAGGACGAAGTCCGTGCTCGCATCTCGCATCTTTCTTCTAAAAAATCGAACGACCAATACGTTCTGAAAGCAGCTCGAGAGCCTTAGTGCCAGCCAGTGAGTTACCAGAAGGATCCAGCTCTGGAGACCACACAGCAATCGTCATTTCACCAGGAACGATAGCGATAATCCCGCCACCTACTCCCGATTTGCCCGGCATGCCGACGCGATAAGCAAACTCACCTGCGCCATCATACAAACCACAAGTTGCAAGCAAAGCATTCAGCTGCTTGGTCTGTACCGGCGTGATGATCTCTTTCTTAGTCTGTACTGATACACCTTTGTTCGCTAAGTAACTAAAGGTTTTCGCCAAATCCACACAAGTCATCTTGAGTGCGCAAGCATGGAAGTAATTATTGAGTACAGGGATAACATCGTTCTCAAAATTACCAAATGAACGCATCAAGTACGCAATAGCGGCATTACGATCGCTGTGCATCATTTCTGAAGCCGCTACTACCTTGTCGTACACGATATGCGTATCGCCCGATAACTGACGCACGAACTCCAATAAACGCTGTCTTGGCGCTGACAAGCGGCTTTGTAATAGATCAGCAACAACAATCGCACCAGCATTAATAAATGGGTTTCGAGGGATACCCTGTTCCATCTCAAGCTGAATCATCGAATTAAAGGCTTGCCCTGAAGGCTCTTTACCTACACGCTGCCAAATCTCTTCCGGCTTATAGAGCACCATTGCTAACGTCAAACTCAAAGCCTTAGAGATCGATTGTACAGAGAAGGCTTCCTCTGCATCACCAGCTTGAATCACTTCTCCTTCATTGGTGTATACCGCAATCGCCAGTTTCTGGTTCGATACACGCGCTAATGCAGGAATATAATCAGCGACCTTTCCCTGACCGATTAAAGGGCGAACTTCTTCTAAGATCTCGGCCAAAATAGCTTGAGTTGGTTTCATGTGTGCTTACTTCTATATTGTTATTTTTGTAGGGACGTAACATATACCAATCGTAATAAATAACGGCTCACTCTAGCTTGTTAAAATACTCGATAACTGCGTTAGAATTTTTGATTGTAGAGTAACTACTTATCGAAAAATGCTGCCTTGTTCTCAAGCCTTTTTCCTACGCTATTTCTGATCACTTACTTACTGTGATTGGTATTACTTTCTGTCGTTAAGCCTTTACTGAAATAAAAGCCTAAGGACAAAAAAGCCAACACTACAATAATGTTGGCTTTTATCAATCCCACAAAGTGTAAGGTTAAGATCCTAATCAAATCTCACCTTATATTTGTTGAGGTTCAGAATTACTTAGTACGCTTGTACTTAATATCCCAAACACCATGACCTAAACGGTGGCCACGAGCTTCAAATTTAGTCAATGGACGCTCATCCGGGCGAGGGATGTAATCACCATCTTCAGCGATATTCTCGAAACCTGGTGCAGCATTCATTACTTCAATCATGTGCTCTGCGTAGTTTTCCCAGTCAGTTGCCATGTGGAAAATACCAGTTTCAAGGTGTAGTTTAGCGCGAACCATTTCAGCAAATTCAGCTTTAACGATACGACGCTTGTGGTGACGAGCTTTGTGCCATGGGTCAGGGAAAAACAGTTGCAGTGTATGCAGGCTGCTATCTGGAATCATGTGTTCAAATACTTCAACAGCATCGTGACACATTACACGTAGGTTAGTTACGCCAGCATCGCGCGCAGTACCCAAACAAGCACCAACACCAGGGCTATGAACTTCAATACCTAAGAAGTTCTTCTCAGGTGCATTCTTTGCCATTTCAACCAGTGATGCACCCATACCGAAGCCAATCTCTAGTACAACTGGGTTATCGTTGCCAAATACTTCTTTCCAGTTAAGAAGCTCTGGGTTGTAGTCGATACCCATTGTTGGCCAACATTCATTCATCGCGTTCTCTTGGCCTTTTGTTAAGCGGCCTTCGCGGCGAACAAAACTACGGATCTTACGAACCAGTTTGCCGTCTTCAGTATATTCGTTAGTGGTCACTTCACTCATTGATTTTTGCCTGCACATTGATTAATCAAAGCGGGGATTATCCAAAGAATTGCCTTCGAAGCAAGTCTTTCCGTGGATAAATTCCCACACAATTTGTCTGTTTTACATCCAACGTTAAGTGTGGTGCAATTTCGCTTCTAATAATAGCAAAGCATAGAGCATGTCGTGACTCCTTTCGCAACCGCCATATTAAAGTGGTATGACGCTTACGGGCGCAAAGAATTACCTTGGCAACAAAACAAAACCGCCTACACCGTTTGGCTATCTGAAATCATGCTTCAGCAGACTCAGGTCACCACGGTGATTCCATACTACCAGCGTTTCTTGGAACGTTTCCCAACAGTTATCGACTTAGCAAACGCCGAGCAAGATGAAGTGCTTCACCTATGGACAGGGCTTGGTTACTACGCACGAGCTCGTAACCTACACAAAGCTGCCAAGATTGTTGCAGAGCAGTATGGTGGGGAGTTTCCACTTTCCCTCGAAGAGATGAATGCGCTTCCAGGCATTGGTCGTTCAACAGCGGCAGCCGTTCTATCTTCTGTCTACAAGCTCCCTCATGCGATTCTTGATGGTAACGTGAAGCGAACGCTTGCAAGAAGCTTTGCTGTCGAGGGTTGGCCTGGTCAAAAGAAGGTTGAAAACCAACTTTGGGAACACGCAGAGGCACATACACCAAAGCAAGATGTTGATAAGTACAATCAAGCTATGATGGATATGGGAGCAATGGTTTGTACTCGTAGCAAGCCTAAATGCACTCTTTGCCCAATTGAAAGCATGTGTGAAGCTAAAAAGCTCGATAGACAGCTCGACTTCCCTGGTAAAAAGCAAAAGAAAGAGAAACCAGTAAAAGAGACCTGGTTTGTAATCCTGTATCACGATAACCAAGTGTGGCTTGAGCAGCGCCCTCAATCAGGTATCTGGGGAGGCTTATTCTGTTTCCCTCAAAATGAAAATGCAGAGATCGAACACCAATTGGATCTTCGTTCGATCAAAAACACAGATTCAATCAAAACCATGATTGCGTTTAGGCACACTTTCAGCCACTACCACTTAGATATCACTCCAGTATTAGTAAAATTAGATAAACAACCAAATTTGATAATGGAAGGGACTAAAGGTCTCTGGTATAACTTATCAAAACCAGAAGAAATTGGCCTAGCCGCTCCTGTAAAGCAGCTTATTGAAAGCCTACCCTTTGAACTGAATGACGACGTTTGAATCAACGAACGCGATAAGAGGAACCACTATGAGCCGCACTGTATTTTGTGCTCGCCTCCAGAAAGATGCTGAAGGCTTAGAATTTCAACTTTACCCAGGTGACTTAGGTAAGCGTATCTTTGACAACATCTCTAAAGAAGCTTGGGGACAATGGCAAAGCAAACAAACCATGCTTATCAATGAAAAGAAGCTGAATATGATGGATCCAGAACATCGTAAACTTCTTGAAACTGAGATGGTTAACTTCCTTTTCGAAGGTAAAGATGTCGTTATTGATGGTTACACTCCACCAAGCGAATAAGACATTTATTTAAGCAAATTTTAATGACATCATGGTTTACGCTGCGATGTCATTTTTGTATGAGGAACTATGAAAAAGCTAAGTTACTTCCTAACCGCCATGCTACTCACAGGTTGCAGTCGAGAGTTCGTTGAGAGCATTTATGATGTGAATTACGAGCCAACCAACCGATTCGTAAACAACTTGGCGGAGCTACCCGGTCAGTTTGAAAAAGATACAGGCGCATTAGACGCTTTGATCAATAGCTTTTCTGGCAATATCCAAAAGCGCTGGGGTAGCAGTGAAGTAAAAATGGCAGGTAAGAGTAACTATGTGAAATATATAGACAATTACTTAAGCCGTTCAGAAGTTAACTTTAGCGAAGGTCTGATAACGGTAGAAACTGTCTCCTCTACAGAGCCTAAAAAACACCTCAAAAACGCCATTATGACAACGCTGCTTACGCCAGATGACCCAGCGCATGTCGACCTATTCTCTTCAAAAAGCATCAAGTTAGAAGGTAAACCTTTTCTCTACAATCAAGTTGTAGACCAAGAGAAGAAACCGATCCAATGGACATGGCGCGCCAACAAATTTGCTGATTACCTGATAGCCAACAATCTAAAAACCAAAGAAGTCGACTTTAAAAAAGCCTACTACGTTGAGATCCCTATGGTGGCCGATCACGCAAGCCAACGTAGTTACCAGTATGCAGATATCGTTCGACGCGCATCTAAACGTTATGACATCCCAGAAGACTTAATCTACGCAATCATTAAGACTGAGAGCAGCTTTAACCCGTATGCGGTTAGTTGGGCAAATGCATACGGCTTGATGCAGGTCGTGCCGAAAACAGCAGGTCGAGATGTCTTTAAGTTGGTCAAAAACAAGCCCGGAGAGCCGACTCCTGAGTATTTATTTAACCCAGAAAACAACATTGACGCGGGTACTGCGTACTTTTACATCCTTAAAAATCGCTATTTGAAAGACGTGCAACACCCGACAACACTCGAATACAGCATGATCTCTGCGTACAACGGTGGCACGGGTGGTGTACTCAATACCTTCAGCAAGGACAGAAAACGAGCAATGCGTGACTTAAATTCACTGCAACCTAGCCAAGCTTACTGGGCACTCACCAAAAAACACCCGAATAAAGAATCGCGCCGATACCTAGAAAAAGTAACAAAGTTCAAGAAAGATTTTAACCAAGGTAAAACGTAAGCCTCACTTTTGAATAAAAAAACAACTAACGAACGTTTTTTTTAATTATTTTCAAAAAAGGTGTTGACGGTTATGCAGAAAATCCGTTTAATAGCGCTCCGTTGCCCGGATAGCTCAGTCGGTAGAGCAGAGGATTGAAAATCCTCGTGTCGGTGGTTCGATTCCGCCTCCGGGCACCACAAATTGATTTGTTGGTGTCATTACTCTTTAACAGGGAGTAGCACGGACAAAAGCACAAAGAATACAGTGTGCCGACTTAGCTCAGTAGGTAGAGCAACTGACTTGTAATCAGTAGGTCACCAGTTCGATTCCGGTAGTCGGCACCATTCTTTTGCCTCGATAGCTCAGTCGGTAGAGCAGCGGATTGAAAATCCGCGTGTCGGTGGTTCGATTCCGCCTCGAGGCACCATTATTTGGTGTTTAACTTAATTAAGTTAACGCAAGTAATTCCCCCTTAGTTCAGTTGGTAGAACGGCGGACTGTTAATCCGTATGTCGCAGGTTCGAGTCCCGCAGGGGGAGCCATTTACAATTGAAGTGATTGATATCATTTCATATAAAACCGAAGATTAACGTCTTCAGTAAAAGATATAGTGTGCCGACTTAGCTCAGTAGGTAGAGCAACTGACTTGTAATCAGTAGGTCACCAGTTCGATTCCGGTAGTCGGCACCATACTTTTGCCTCGATAGCTCAGTCGGTAGAGCAGCGGATTGAAAATCCGCGTGTCGGTGGTTCGATTCCGCCTCGAGGCACCATTATTTGGTGTTTAACTTAAATAAGTTAACGCAAGTAATTCCCCCTTAGTTCAGTTGGTAGAACGGCGGACTGTTAATCCGTATGTCGCAGGTTCGAGTCCCGCAGGGGGAGCCATTTTAGAGAAAGCCTCATCACATGATGAGGCTTTTTCGTATCTAACGCTCCTACTTTTTGCCAAAGCAATATCTCAGTCCCCTCCCTAACCGGTCACGTCGAACTCCAATACTGAAACCTCTTTCAATTCAGGCACGCATTAAATTCTGAAACCGGAAAACCACCCTCTTCCCTCGATACCTCTGTTCAACGACAATCTTTGACTAATACCGCTCCCTTTCAGCCATTCTCAAGACACAATCAAACACACTAAAGGTAACAAACTAGCGTTCTATTACTTTTTTTTCTTCGTAAATTTAATCTTCATCATGTTTTGATATCTTTCTAATATCTGCCCTACACGACTTAGATTAAGATTCGATGAAACATACCTAATATTTATTATCGAATTGCTGCGCGGGGAAATATGAAACTAAAAACGCAAGCTTATTTACTATCGGGCATCATTTTAATCGCCCTACTAGCGTTGACCGCTACAGGTTTATGGACCTTAAGAGTCGCTAGCAACATGGATAACAAAGCTCGTGTAACTGAGCTATTTAAGAGTGCATACAGCATTCTTACAGAAGTTGAAAAGATGGCCATTGACGGCACTTTAGAGGAACAACAAGCAAAACAGTTAGCGACTCGCCTGCTACGTAACAATATTTATAAAGACAATGAATATGTATACGTTGCCGATGAGAATATGACGTTTGTCGCTACCCCATTAGATCCTCAGTTACACGGAACTAGCTTTAATGACTTTAAAGATGGAGACGGCAATAGCGTTGGTCAGTTAATCCAAAGAGTACTTGGTAACCGAACGGGTCAGATCGTTGAGTACACCTGGACCCAAAAACAGCCTGATGGAACTATTGAAGAAAAACTATCTATTGCAGAGAAAACACCGCATTGGGGCTGGGTTGTAGGTACTGGTATCGGATTCAACGAAGTAAATGCGCGTTTCTGGTCTACCGCTCAATGGCAGCTATTCCTATGTGTTGTTATTGCAGGCCTTATTCTTTCAAGCTTAATCGTGTCTATTAAACGAATGCTGGCACTACTTGGTGGCGAGCCTAAAGACGTGAGAGAGGCCGTACAAGCGGTAGCAGAAGGACGTATTCAGACCTCTTTCGAAACTAAAGCGGTCGATGGCAGTATCTATCATGCAGTACAACAGATGAGTAAATCGCTGGCTGAACTGGTATCTAACCTTAATGCTTCAATGTTGGCATTACGAGGCGAGCTTCAACGCGTAGAAGACCGCGCTGGTTCAATTGCTCAACTGACTGAAACACAACAGCAATCCACTGAAATGATCGCAACTGCGATGACAGAGATGGCATCTTCAGCGAACAACGTTGCTGATTCTGCAGGAGACACGGCGCGCAACACTGATGAAGCAGACAAACAGAGCCAACATACTCAGCGTTTGATTCATAACACAGTAGACAATATCCAAGGCCTCGCTGGACAACTAGGGACAGCAAGTGAAGCGGTCGCTAACCTAGATAACGATGTAAACAACATTGTGAAAGTGTTGGATGTGATTGGTGATATTGCAGAACAAACAAACCTATTAGCGCTTAATGCTGCAATTGAGGCTGCTCGTGCAGGTGAGCAAGGTCGTGGATTTGCGGTGGTTGCTGATGAGGTACGTAATCTTGCAGGCCGAACGCAATCAAGCACCAAAGAGATCCAGTTAATGATCAATAACCTTCAGGACGGGTCTCGCAACGCTATCCAAACCATGGAAGTGTGTGCAGCGACCAGCCAGAGCACAGTAACCGAATCTCAAAACGCCTCAGAAGCGCTACAACAGATTGTTATTGCTCTTGAGTCAATCTCTTCAATGAGCCATCAAATCGCGACAGCGGCGGCTGAGCAAACTCAAGTGAGTGATGATATCTCGAAGCGCATCAACATGATTGAGGAAAGTGGCAATCAACTAAGCAATGTAGTGACCGAAAGTCATAACAGCACCCAAACCTTAGCCTCTCTATCTAATGAATTAGAAGCTTGGGTAAATAGGTTTGAAGTAAAACACTAAAGTTTCGGGAAGGTTTTTAAATATAAAAGCACGTTTTCATACGTGCTTTTTTTATTTCGGCACTCATTCCGTCTAGTTAAACGTAGTTTCTCAATCTTTTAGGGCATGCTAGACCTAGGTTTTTCACCGCAAATGAACAAAAACAACCCACTAAGTATAGAAAAACATCAAACAATACTTTTTTTGCAATTTAATGTTGACCCAGAACGCGAAAACACGTTTAATACACCTCGTCGCCCGGATAGCTCAGTCGGTAGAGCAGAGGATTGAAAATCCTCGTGTCGGTGGTTCGATTCCGCCTCCGGGCACCACAATTTATTTGTTGGTGTCTTAGACAACAGCAGTAAAGCACAAAGAAATATTATGTGCCGACTTAGCTCAGTAGGTAGAGCAACTGACTTGTAATCAGTAGGTCACCAGTTCGATTCCGGTAGTCGGCACCATTTCTTTAAAGCTTTAAGAATAATTCCCCCTTAGTTCAGTTGGTAGAACGGCGGACTGTTAATCCGTATGTCGCAGGTTCGAGTCCCGCAGGGGGAGCCACATTTAGTGTGCCGACTTAGCTCAGTAGGTAGAGCAACTGACTTGTAATCAGTAGGTCACCAGTTCGATTCCGGTAGTCGGCACCATTTATATTATTGAGAAGTTTACTCTTCTTAAATAATTCCCCCTTAGTTCAGTTGGTAGAACGGCGGACTGTTAATCCGTATGTCGCAGGTTCGAGTCCCGCAGGGGGAGCCACATTCAAGAAGCCAAGTCGAAAGACTTGGCTTTTTTTGTTTTAAGATGCGACTTACTTGTTCCAAGTAATTGTCTCAGAGCTAGCCGCCTGCATTGAGTCCCGCAGGGGGAGCCATAAAGAAGAAACTTCATCATCAATGCAGCTTTTTTGCATATGAAGATCACGCATCTCTTTCCTAGCTGATTTAAGTGTCCTTACTTTTTATCACATCCTAAATGTCTTTATTTATCTAGAGATAATCAAACAAACCATAACCAGTCATCTCAAGTGGTAAAGCTCACTTAATAAGAGCACTTCATAGAAAACTACCCTGGTACAACGACGACCATAAATCGAAAATCTGTATAGTGTGACAATTTAGAGCTCACCTACTTCAAAACATCGCGCAGATCGCTTCAGCTGTCACGGTAAAGTGCCATGAGCTCCTTAGCTACACTGATTTACTCTTTATCAAAACTATCCACCACAATCGCTCCCATAGAGGCTGGCATAGAAATAACAATCACCCTCTTGATTGAAACTACAGGGTCAGTCAATAAAGGGAGTTTATCTAAACAAGTCAATACTAATGCTACGACCATGGCCGTCATGACATAAGCGATAACGATTCTAAAAATGAATACAGGTATTCGAGCAACAACATCCTTTTGAAAGACGCTCTCATAAGTATAAAAACCAAGAAAGACTGCAGATAATATAAATAGCAGCAATAAATTTTCGATAGGTAGCGTCTCTCCTAGTCTCCAGGCTTCTTCAGAAAAAGAGATAGGAACAGCCAGAGCAAAAGATCCGACAAAGATCTGACCTGCATCTTCAAAATTAAAACTCAGTTTCATTACATTACCTACTCGAGCTTTCTCTGCGATCCCACAGTAATTATTCTCACCGATTCAAATGCTGGAATGACTAGAAATTGAAAATGACTTCCGGCACTTCATATTAACCACCTAAAGCCAACTAAGATTTGAACCAGAGAGCAACAAATCAAATTCTACTAATTATAATCTTAACGCTTACAAACGATCGTAGAATGTATACAGGCTTTGAGTCCGAGGTAGTTGAAGGCAATAGTCTCTTCGTCGTTCCTACCAATATAACTGAAAAAGCTTACCTTCTAATCTGCTGTTACTAAAACAATATAGTTGAAGATACCAACTCTAGAGGGTGTAAGGACTGCAATGTCAATGAGAAGTAAAAGAGCCGTGTTCGACAGTGGATAACTTAGGGATTCTTACTTTGAGAGCTTAACTACAACTTTGAGAGCTTAACTACAACTTTGAGAGCTTAACTACAACTCTGATAACTCACGCACTCAAAACCGAATTAAAGGCGAGAGCTATCATAGTGAACAGTCTTCTATACCCTCTGAGTACAAAGAAATAGGTTACGGTTTGTAGAACATGTGAATAAGCAAAACTAGCGCCTTGTCGGTGATTCTATAAACAGCTCACAGGTGCAATTACCAACAGCATAGTTCTATTGTGTATTAATCAAGACCAGCCACCAGGTCACATGGAAACTAGTCTCGATTACACTCTAGGCCGCAAGGCTCCGTCCACACAATGAGAGCCAGTTACAGTTACAGTGACAAAACGCAATAAGGAGAACTGAGAGTCCAAGCATCAGAGGCTAGGAAGTAGTTAGGCTGCCGAGATGTTTCGATTATTCATTGCAATAAAAAGCTTAAAACGAAATTGTCAGTAGAGTACCACTCCCTGGTAATTCAGGGCTTCTTAAAGGCCTATTAGAACTATCATTTAACCGCAGACTAGGTTGCCATACATCAAAGAAATAGCGCTTCACGACACTATCTGGTTTCTCGGCAAGCACCGAAAAACAGGCAAACTATAGTGAGTGCTCCGAGAGTTGTTTAACGCACCTCAAAGAGAGAACATCATAATTCGGAAGTAACCAAGCCAAACTACTTCTAACAAGGCATGTCGAGAAATAGAGGCTCTTCTGGACCTTTGCTCCTAGCAAACCAAAATGTACATTCCAAGGTAAATTAACAATACTCACAAACGACGTAAGCCTAATCGTAAGGCTAGATTTTTGACCATTGATGGCATGAGCGGGGGTTGCTGGCAGTCAAGGCTCGCAGACTATTTGGACTCGTTGATCGAAGACCAAATTATCTATTCCCCAAAACTGCGAAAGCCTAGTCATAAGACTAGGCTTTCTAATAAGTGGTGGAATGGCCGGGATTGCAGGCAAACCTCTTGCGGGTATCTTTCGACCGAAGGATGAACACAATCATTCAAACGTAAAAAAGCCCAAGCAGTTATGCTTGGGCTTAGTATAAGTGGCGGAATGGCTGGGGTCGAAGGCGACCGGGGCTCTTTGGTCAAAGAGCCCCCCCCCCAGAAACGACGAAAGCCTAGTCGTAAGACTAGGCTTTCTGATAAGTGGCGGAGTGGACGGGACTCGAACCCGCGACCCCCGGCGTGACAGGCCGGTATTCTAACCAACTGAACTACCACTCCGCAGTGTCTATTCAGCTTAAAGCAATTTGAGCCTGACGATGTCCTACTCTCACATGGGGAAGCCCCACACTACCATCGGCGCTATTGTGTTTCACTTCTGAGTTCGGCATGGAATCAGGTGGGTCCACAATGCTATGGTCGTCAAACAAATTCTGTTGTTAACTTGATTAATCAAATCAAATCAACTGAATCATGGTGCTGATACCCAGACTCGAACTGGGGACCTCACCCTTACCAAGGGTGCGCTCTACCGGGCTGAGCTATATCAGCAATTCAAGAACCGTTTAAAAACGATTCTAAAAATTTAAAGCCTGGCGATGTCCTACTCTCACATGGGGAAGCCCCACACTACCATCGGCGCTATTGTGTTTCACTTCTGAGTTCGGCATGGAATCAGGTGGGTCCACAATGCTATGGTCGCCAAGCAAATTTTAAAATTCGGAAAGCTTATCTAAAAGTCTATCTCTTCAAACTCATTCAAGGTCTGTCTTTGAGTCCACAAAACCCCTTGGGTGTTGTATGGTTAAGCCTCACGGGCAATTAGTACAGGTTAGCTCAATGCCTCACAGCACTTACACACCCTGCCTATCAACGTCGTAGTCTACGACAACCCTTTAGGACACTTAAAGCGTCAGGGAAAACTCATCTCAGGGCTCGCTTCCCGCTTAGATGCTTTCAGCGGTTATCGATTCCGAACTTAGCTACCGGGCAATGCCATTGGCATGACAACCCGAACACCAGAGGTTCGTCCACTCCGGTCCTCTCGTACTAGGAGCAGCCCCCTTCAATTTTCCAACGCCCACGGCAGATAGGGACCGAACTGTCTCACGACGTTCTAAACCCAGCTCGCGTACC